>JAFGNE010000033.1 GCA_016927155.1 Candidatus Peregrinibacteria bacterium | reverse complement strand
GATTATGGCGGGGAGGGTGGGAGAGCTTGGGTAATATACCCCGGATGGCGGAAGCTGATATGTCTGCGGCTAGGCAATTGGCAAAAACGACACCTGAAGACATCCGGCAGGGGCATAACCCTGATCTGGAACAGAAATTCCGAACCAAAATGGAAGAACTGGGCATCCCCCTTGATGCATAAAGCTATTCCCCCACTCCACTCGTTCTGCTAAAATCATGGCGGACTTAAGTTTTGGATATGAAAAAGTTTTTCGCCGCCATTGTGGGGATCGCGCTTGCCGTTCTGGTGGCGCTTTCGGTGAATGCTTATCAAAAAGGCATTTCCATGGAGGAAAGCTGGAACGCGGCCAAAAATTACATGTCGGCCAAGATTGCGTCTATCCGGCCCAGCAAGGAGGAAGCCAAAAAACCCCTGGAAGAGGTTACCGTCGTTGAACCGGAAGGCGAAACCAACCTTTCGTATGACCAGCGCATTGAAAAAGGCGATTATTTTATGGAACGCGGATTCCTCACTTTTGCGGCCAATGAATATGTGAAGGCGGCGAATCTTGAGCCCAACCGGATCGAGCCCTATTTAAAGCTCATTAAGGCGAATTTTGATTTGGGCGATTACGATAAGGCCAAAAGGAATGCCGAAATCATTTTGAAGCTCGACCCCAACAACCTGGAAACCAGGCTTTCTCTGGCCCAGGTGCTCATCAAGCAAAGCGATTTTAGCGGCGCGCAGGGCCTCTTGGATGACTTGTATTCTTCCGGTAAGGCCGATGCGCGGGTGAATTACTACAGGGCTCTTGTGCAGATTGCCCTTGGGAACCATGAGGACGGCAAAAAGCTGCTGAAAGAGGCCAAAGCCGCTTCGGAAGATGATTTTCTGGACAAGAAGATCGAAAAAATGCTGGCCGGTTATAACGAATTTGAATTCACTAAGGCGGCGGAAGAGCTTTATCTCGCGGAACTTTTGGCCCGCGGGCTTAATGAAGTGGGTGAATATGAAATGGCGATTTCCAAACTCAAAGATGTGCTTCGTGAAAGAAGCGACCTCCGCGACGCCTGGATACTTCTCGGCTTTGCGTACCTGAACCTGGAAAAATACTATTTCGCCCAGACGGCTTTTGAAAGGGCTTACGAGCTGGATTCCGAATGGCCGGCCACGCAATATTTTTTGGGCATCACGCACGCGGAGCTCCTGCATTTTGATGACGCTATCGTCTTCCTTAATTATGCGCTGGATAATGGTTTTGAACCCGAGGCGGTTTTGCATAAAAAGCTGGCGGATTTATACCTCGACCGGCAGCAATATGCCGAATCGGTCGAGTCTTACAAGAAAGTTTTGGAGCTGAACAAAGAAGACGTGAATGCTTTTGTCCGCCCTGTGTGGATTTACCTCGATTACCTCAATAATCCCGATGAGGCGTTAAAATTGGCTGAGACGGCTTTGGCCGCGTTCCCCGATAACCCTTTGGCTTACAACCTGCTTGGCTGGAGCCAGCTTTATAAGAAGGATTACAAAAATGCCGAAAAAAACCTATTAAAAGCCCTGGAATTGAATCCCAACCTCGCCGCCGCTTATTATAACCTTGGCCGGCTTTATGAAGAAAATGGGAATAAGGGGGAAGCCATGAAGGTTTATCAAAAAGCGTACGACCTGGACCAAAACGGATCTATCGGTAACATGTCCGCTAAAAGGTATAATGCGCTTACCGCCCAATAAATCCTTATTCCTTATCTTTACTTCATGTTAAACAAATACAAAAAAGAACTCATCCTTATCCTGACTTTTGTGGTTTTGGGGCAGGCGGTTTTCGCCTTATGCGGCAAAAGGTACACTACACCCAAATACGAAAACCGGATTTTCGCCACGATGGGTGTCAGGAATGATACGGCAGACCTTAAAATGCTTAATGAAGCCGCCCATTATTTCGGGCAAACCATTATCGGGTGGATCAAATTTCCTCACTTTATCTCAAATTTGATGGAGGAAACGGGACTTCCCGCTGGAAGCGGCTTAAGCGCCCACATGCAGGAAAGGCAAAATATCGTCTTTATTGTGGTTACACCGAAGCCCATTCAAATGGGTCAGCTTGAAAGAACGAAGCATTACATCCAATCAAAACTGGACAACTATAACCAGGATAACAAAACCGGTTTTCTGCTTTCGAATGTGGATTATGAACAAACCGAAATCCGACGCCCTTATGCCATTGGGGCCGCTATTACCTTTGTCCTTTCTGTCCTTTTGGGTGTCGCTGTCCTTTTTGTCCGCAGGGAACTGGCTTAATGCCCGGTGCTCCCGAACCCGCCGCGGCTTTCTTTTTTGATCAAATCCACTTCCTCTAATTCCATTTGGTCCACGCGCACAAAAAGCCCCTGCGCGATGCGGGAGCCTTTGGGAATAGTGAGAGGGTTCTTGGTGAAGTTGAATACCTGGATTTTCACCTCATCCACCGGGCCGCAATAGTCCCGGTCGATGACGCCGATACCGTGGGGCGTGGTGAGACCGTACTTGCGCGGGGTGGAACTGCGTGAGGCCACAATAAGGGCGTATCCTTTGGGCACTTCAACAATGACATTTCCCGGGATAAGCGCGATAGCGTAAGGCTGGATGACCGTTTCTTCGCGGGCGATGAAATCAAAGCCCACCGATCCTTTCGTCTCGTATTTGGGGATCGGCAGGGTTTTGTCGATGCGCGTGATTTTTACTTTCATGCTTATTTGGATACGGCTTTAAGCGCCTCATTCACATCAAGCGCGATGCCGGGGCCCATGGTGGAGCAAAGGGTGATTGAACGGACAAAGGTGCCTTTTACGGAAGCAGGCTTGGCGTCTTTGATGGTTTTTACGAGAGTCTTGAGGTTTTCCTCAAGCTGTTCTTCCGTGAAAGAAAGCTTGCCGAAAAGGGTATGCACGTTCCCCTCCTTGTCCGCGCGGTATTCAATACGCCCCTGGTTAAGCTCTTTGATGGTTTTTACCGGATCGGGCGTTACGGTGCCGGATTTTGGATTTGGCATCAGGCCTTTCTGGCCGAGGGTTTTGGCCACTTTCGCCAGGTTTTTCATGACATCGGGGGTCGCGATAATAATGTCGTAGTTGACTTTGCCCGTATTGAATTCCTCAATGAGTTCATCCAGGCCCGCGGCCACCGCGCCGGCTTCCTTGCACGCTTTTACTTTTTCTTCGGTGACCACGGCGGCCACTTTGACTTTCCGGCCAGTGCCATGGGGCAGGGTCATGGTCCCGCGAAGGTTCTGGTCAGCCTTTTTAGGGTCGATGCTCAGGCCGAAATGCACTTCGGCGGTAGGGTCGAATTTGACGTTTGAAGTCTCCTTCAAAAGCTTCACGGCTTCATTTAAAGAGTAAAAAGGCTTGCCTTGGATTTTCGCCGCGGCTTCCTTATATTTTTTGCTTCTAGGGGACATAGAAATAGGATTTGCGTGGTATTAACGGCTTTCGGGGCCTCCCACAAAAATAAATTAGTCAGCAATGGTCACTCCCATGCTGCGGGCGGTTCCCGCGATGATCTTCATGGCGGCTTCCACATTGTTGGCGTTTAAGTCAGACATCTTTTTTTCGGCGATTTCCTTAAGCTGGGCCTTAGTGAGCTGGCCCACTTTTTCCTTATGGGGCACACCGCTGCCTTTTTTAAGGGCGATGGCTTTCTTGATGAGCTCGGCGGCGGGAGCCGTTTTTAAAATAAAGGTGAAAGTGCGGTCCTCAAAAACATTGATCAGGACGGGCACAACCGTATCGCCGAGCTCGCGTGTCTGCTCGTTGAATTTTGTGCAGAAGTCCTGGATGTTAAGGCCGTGCTGCCCAAGGGCAGGCCCGACGGGAGGGGCGGGATTCGCCTTGCCGGCGGCGATTTGGAGCTTAATGATTTTAATGATTTTCTTGGCCACGGGTATAAAAAGTTAAAGGTTATGTTCCTTGCATGAGTGCGTTGATCATGGCTTTGACAGTCTTGAAAAGGGCTTCGTCTTTTTTGGAATACTGGAAGCCGTAGGAATTATCGCCCACCTGTACAAAAAGGTAGCCCGTATCCGGATGGTTCATGTCGTTAAAGAAGAAACTGTTGTGACCGTACTCCCCTAACTCATTGATGGACAAGGTGGCGTCCAGTTGGTCGATGATCCGCAGTTTTGTGTTGAGGTAGGTAATGCCGCCCTGGTTTTCCGGGCCCTGCACCTCGTAAAGGGTGAGAAGCTGCCTGGGCAGGTTTTCCATATTCATTTCACCTGTTTCATCCCCTGTTTCTTTGGCGGGAGCCTCAAGGTCGTTTCTGTAAATACGGGCGTTTAAGGCGGACATATCGAACCTTTCAAAAAGCTGGTTGGTGCGCGTGCGTTTTACGGGAGTGAAAGTAAATAACAGGGGATTTTTTTCCAGCAGGGATTTTGTGATATCCGGATAAGGGTCGTCGGCAGGCATGCCTTGTGGCGTCACCGGCTTTTGCGTGCGCTTCACGTTAAACGCATAATCTGTGGCGGCGAACGCCACAAGGGCAATCCCGATGAGAATGAGGATAGGGAGCTTCTTCATGGTTATTTCTTTTTGACCTGGGTGAAATCGAGTTCAATGGGCGTTTCGCGGTCGAAAATGGAAACGAGTACCTTGACCTTGCCTTTTTCAGGGTCGATTTTTTCGATAATACCGTCGTAGTTGGCGAAAGGCCCGGAAGCGATGGCCACATGGTCGCCGTGGCGGAAATCAATTTTGAATTTAGGCTCTTCGCCGCCGGCCCTTTTTTCGATAATCCCGAATTCTTCGGGGGTGACGGGGACGGGAATATTCCCTGAACCGACAAAGCCGGTAACATTGGGGGTGTTGCGTACCACATACCAGGAGTCATCGGTCACGATCATTTCCACCAGCACATAGCCGGGAAAAATACGCTTTTTTTCCTGCACGGGTTCGCCGCGCTTAATGACGATTTGGGTTTCTTTCGGAACCCTCACGTCAAAAATATAATCCTGCATGTTCAGGGCTTCAATGCGCTGGCGGAGGGCTTTTTCCACCGCGTCTTCATAGCCGGAATAGGTGTGGAGCACGTACCAGTTTCGGCCCGTGCCTTTAGCTTGCTTGGCCATATTAACGGATGGATAATAAATACTTGTAACCCGCGGCCAGGAGCTGGTCGACAACCCCCAGCGCGGCTGCTGCAACTAAAAGGAAAACAAGCACAATAGTGGTGATGCGGATGGCCTGTTTCCTTGTGGGCCAGGTAACATTGTGGAGCTCGTGCAGGCTTTCCTGGAAATAAAGTTTGATGGAATTGAACATAATGCACCTTTAAAAAGCTGGCGGGGTCATACTACCTTAGTCCCTTTTTTCCCGCAAGGCATTTTTAATTTTTTTCCGTACCGGAAGTTACACGGTCATCCGCCCCAAGGGCCTGGGGCTTGCTTTTGAGCTTGTCGATCACTTTTTTGATCAGCCATTCGGGGTCCGTGTCAAAAATTACCGCATCGGTCAGTTCGCGGTTGCAGATGGCCACCACGTCGGGAATGCGGTTTGAGACGCCGCCGCTGCCCGTAAGCACGCCGATCACTTTGCCCTCGTCGAAGGCTACCGTGAATTCGTTAAGCGTGCCGATGCCGCCTCCCAAAAGGATAATGGCGTCGGAACTCCGGATATTGATGATGTCGCGTTCCATAAGCCCCATGCCGGTATAAAGGATAATGTCGTAGTTTTCCCGCGGGGATTTGTATTTTTCGGTATGTTCTTTTTCGCTGAAAGCGGGCGAAACGCCCAAAGTAAGCCCGCCCGCATGGTGCGCACCGAAAGCCGCCTCGTCCGGAAGGCCCGGGCAGGCGCCGTTCACCAGAATGCAGTCGGACTTGGCGATATGATGGCCGATTTCGATCGCCTTTCTGATGTTTTCCTGATTTTCAATGGTGGGTCCTTGGGCGGAACCCATGACGCCGATGCGCAGTTTCATGGTGTTTTGTTATTCAGATATTTCTTTACATTATACCATTTCCCTATATAAAATAGCAAGGGTCTTTCCCCTTATTATGAACCAGCCCTTTCCCCATTCTTACAGGAATTCCGCGGGTGAAAATATTTTCAGAAATCGCCTGTTTTCGTTGGCGGTTTTTGTTTCCCTGCTTTTTTTAATCGTTATAGGAAGGCTGTTCCAGCTCCAGGTTTTTAAATACCGGGCGTACAGCAAAATAGCGGAGGAGCAGCATTTCGGGGCCATTGAACTTCCCGCCAAGCGCGGGGAAATCCTGGTAAGGGACAGCCATTCGGGCGAGCTTTCCAAGCTGGCTACCAATACAACGCTCGACCTTTTATATGTGGATCCCATTGTCGCCGAAGATAAGGCAGCCATCGCCAAAGCCCTTTCCCCTCTTCTTTTTACTCCCGAAGAATATGAAAACTGCAAGAAAAAGCCCGACGAATGCCGCTATAATGTGATCCGCGACGAGCCTGCGCAAAGCTTCCTCACCACCGAACCGGTATGGGATTTGGGTTTAGGGGCCTCCTCTCCGATGGAGCCGGCGGATGAAGAAGCCCGTTTCAGGGAATACGGCGAACTGGTGGAAGAGGTGGAAGAGAATATCTTGAGGAAAATCATGAAAACGGAAGTGGATTTCGTGATCCTCCGGCGTGACGCGGACAGGGACCTCATGGCGGATATCATCAATGAACAGCTCCCCGGCGTTTTTGTGGATACCAAACGTTTTTTGGTGTACGCCGACCCCACTCTTATCCCGGAAAACCGGATCGATGCTATTGCCCAAAGGCTTTCCGCCATCCTCAACGAGCCCGTAGCGACCATGAGGAAAGCGGTTTCACGGCGTACCGTGCGTTATGTTTTCCTTAAGAACAAGCTGGATCCCGAAATATCCCGCACCGTCAAAGAGCTTGACCTGAAAGGCGTCGTCCTCATTCCGGAGCATTGGCGTTATTATCCGGAAAATGAACTTGCTTCTAATGTTATCGGGTTTTTGAGCCGCGAAGGGGTCGGTCAATACGGTATTGAGGGATATTTTAATACCGAACTGGAAGGCAAAAAAGGCAGGATCTACGCGGAAAGCGACCCTTTCGGGCGCCAGATCACAGTGGGTGAAAGCGAAATCGTGAACGCGGTGAACGGCGACTCCATCGTGCTCACGATTGACAGGGTGGTGCAGAAAAATGTTGAAAAGATCCTGAAGGAGGATACGGAAAGGTTCAGGGCCGATAGCGGCCAGGTTATTGTGATGGACCCTTTTACGGGCGCTATTGTGGCCATGGCGAATTACCCCTCTTTTAACCCAAACGCTTACACGGAAGTTTACGAAGTCCGCGAACTTGCCCCCGGAGAAGAGGAAGAAATCAGGAAACTGAAAACAGTCCCCTTGTTTAAGCAGGACGAAAAAGGCCGTTATGTCCCTCTTGCCGAGGAAGACGCGGAAAATAAAGAAATCAAAAAATATGTTTATGAAAACAGATTCGGTCCGGGCGCGCTCAAAAACAAGACGATTTCGGAGTTCTATGAGCCGGGATCCGTTTTTAAGGCCATCATCATGTCGATCGCGCTTGATGCCAAGGAAGTGGAACCGCAGACCACTTTTGACGACACGGGGCCCCTCAAAATCGATGAATTTGAAATCAAGAATTCCACCAACCTGTACTGGGGCCTGACCACGATGACCGGCGTCCTTGAAAAGTCCCTGAATACCGGTATGTCCTGGGTAGCCAAAAAAATCGGCAGGCAGCTGATGTACAAGTACCTCAAGGATTTCGGTTTCGGCGCTTATACCAATATTTTTCTGGAAGGCGAAACCAAGGGCCGCCTCGACTATTACACGCATTGGTCCAAGGCGCAGCTCCTGACCCAGTCTTTCGGCCAGGGTATTATCGTCACCCCCATCCAGATGATCACTTCCTGGGCGGCGCTGGCCAACGGGGGGAAACTGGTTATGCCCTATATTGTTGAAAGCATCATCAGGGAAAACGAAGTGGTCAAATCCGAACCCCAGGTTGTTCATCGCGTGATTTCCGAAGAGACTTCTTCCATCATCACATCCATGCTGATTTCCGTGGTGCGGCGCGGTTATGGCCACCAGGCGGACATTCCGGGTTACTTAGTGGCCGGCAAAACAGGTTCCTCCCAGATAGCGGGTTCAGACGGTAAATACGAAACGGGCGAAGGGGCCCTCATCACTTCTTTTGCGGGATATTTCCCCGCTTATAAGCCGCGGTTCATCATGCTGATCAAGTTCGACAGGCCGCGCTTCGCCGCCGAAAACACCTGGGGCGAAAACACCGCGGCCGTCACGTTCCGCAAAATCGCCGAATTCCTCATCGATTATTACCACATCGAGCCGGGGGAATAGGTTGAACTCCTGGAGAATTTCCGATAATATCTCGTCGTTCGCGGGTATAGTATAGCGGCTATTATATCGGTTTTCCAAACCGAGGATACGGGTTCGACTCCCGTTACCCGCTCCAATGAAAAATCAGTTTTTTACATCACTTCCTCGCGAAGCGGCAGTCTTTTTTATGGCGGGCCAAGGTGACTCCCAGTTTTTGTGCCAAAAAAGCGTGACTTACACATTCCGCTTTAAGATAATCGTTTTCGCTCATGCGCTCATCGGGATCGTGGCTTTTCCCGTCATGGGCGACAAATGTCATGCTTGTGGGGATTGCCGCCAGGCTCATGCTGGAGGCGTCATGCCCCGGCATGGAGGGCATCGGGCAACTCTTCAGTCCCAAAATTGTGGCAATGTCCTGTTTTGTCTGGGCAGCCAGGGCGCATACCGCCGCGTACTTTTTTTCGGAAATGATCCTCCAGACTGTGCCCTCCCCTTTCTCCACATTTGCCCCTTTTGTCAGATTTTTTCGCAGCACCTCCCTGATTTGCGCGTCAATTTTATTTCTGGTCCGCAGGAAAGCTTCCGTATTCACATCCCGGTAATCGATTTTGAATGAAAGCCCTTGCTCAGGCGAAAGCACAAAGTCTACCGCGGTGCAGCGTATCCTTTTCGGAGGATCGGAATAAACATTTGTCCTGGCTGTTTCCTCCAGGATCAGCGGGATGCCGAGAATACCGCACGCTTTTTCCGTATCCAGTACGACTGCGGAAGGTATCTCACTGTTACCATTCATGTTCAAAGCGCTCACATCAAAATTTTGTTCGATTTCCGGTTTGATTTTATCGAAGACGCAGAAAAAACTGCCATAATCCGATTTTTTTATCACAAGATCCATCATGATATTGGCCGGAACCGTGGTGTAACCTCCTGCTTCCGCGGGAAAAATTTCCTTCAGGTGCATTTCCACTCTTTTTTCTTTAAGGGCTTCCGTGAGCCATCTTAAAAGAATACTTCCCGCCACCAGCGCGTCCGAGCGGTACCATTTTGTTTTTTCCGAAGGGTTTTTCTGGAAAGTGGGGTTGGGAGGCATCCCGCCGGTATGAGCCTGTTCGCCCACCACATTGATTCTTAATTTTTTATACTCGGATGGGTTTTTTATCGTCGCCGTGGGTATCTGGCTGGCGGGAAGATTGATCTCTTCTCTGCAGTTCCCCCCAATCCCCTCAATGACAATCCCGACATCTTTGCGTGTTTGCCGAATAACCTTGCTTTGCTCGATGTGAAGCTCCTCGTACAGGCTGACCCGATCTTTTGTGAGTTCAGGATGACGCACCTGCTCAAGAATTTTTCCCCATTTTTCCGGCCCGTATCGGCGTTCAATATGCTCTTTCAAGGGAATCTTTCCGTAACGGCTTTTGTTTTCCCCATCTCCCGCCGGGGTCAAGTCGTACATGATCTTCTCCAGTTGTTCCTCCGAAATCAGCCCCGCAGCGACCTGGCTTCCCAGGCAGGCGACGCCGGTTTTCGGGCTGGATTCCTCGGCGCGGAAAGCGATGGCGGTGTAATTGCATTCCGGCGTCTGCCCGGACTCAAGAAGTTTTTCCAGGAAATTGATAGCGGAATTGATCCCAGCCAGGCCGTCGTAATATCCTCCCGCATTCACGCTGTCCGCGTGAGAGCCGGAAGCGACCGTCCGGGAACGGTCTTTACCGAATAGGGTGATATAAAGGTTGCCGAAAGCGTCTGTTTTGATTTCAAAGCGGTCATCCGGAACCTCATATTCCCTAAAAAGCTCCAGCGCATAATTTCGGATTAGATCTATCGTCCTGTCTTCAAATTCGGACAAAGTGAAGCAATAGCGGCCTTTTTGTCCTTTGGCCTTGGTTGTCCGCTTATCGTTTTCTTCCTGTTCCTCGATTCTCCGGATCAGGTCAAGAGGGCCTTTTTCAGAAAAAGATGGCATTGGAGGACTTTATTAAAGATATTTAAAATAATATAAAATAAATACTTAGCAAGTATTTT
>JAFGNE010000032.1 GCA_016927155.1 Candidatus Peregrinibacteria bacterium | reverse complement strand
CCGCCCGCGGGAATTCCCCGTGGGAGGAATACATGGCCAGGTTGAGGTCACCCTGGCCGCTCCATGTGGGCAGGCCTGTGGCGGGGCCCGGCCGCTGGCAAAGCACGATTACCAAAGGCGTTTCGATCATCCCCGAAAGGGAGACGGTTTCCGTCATCAGGTCATACCCGCCGCCGGAAGTGGCGGTGAACGCCCGTGTTCCCATATACATGGAACCCAGCGCCATTTGCGCGGCCGTGATTTCGTCTTCCGCCTGCTTCACCAGCATGCCCGAATGGCGTGACCAATCGGCTAAATGCATCAGGATGGAACTGGCGGGGCTCATGGGGTACATATAATAAGCCCGTACGCCGCACTCAATGGCGCCCAACGCGATAGCCATATTGCCGTCCAGCATGATCTTATCCGGCTTTTCCTTCGGGATTTCCGTTTTCAGTTCCGGGAGTTTAAGCCCTTCGGCTTCGTAACCTTTTTCCAGGCATTTCAGGTCGATTTCCAGCAGTTTCGGTTTTTTGGCGAAGCGTTCTTTCACTTCGTCGCTGAGCGGCTTAAGGGGTAACCCCATCACCCGCCATACCAGGCCGAGGAGCACCATATTGGCCATGAGTTCCGTACCGCCGAATTCCACCGCGATCTGCCGGGCGGGCAGGTACACCAGTTTCACTTTCCTCTTTTTCACTTCATCGGCAAAGCCGCGGATTTTATCCGTCCGTTCGCAACCGTGTACCACAACACCCCCTTCTTTCACTGTTTTTACGTATTCAATCAACCCGGCGTAATCAAGCGGCATCACAATATCAATGGTGTTCGAAAGCGCGTTAATTTTTTTAAGGCCAAAATCAATCTGCATGTTGGAATGCCCGCCCTTGATGAGCGAGGGGTATTCCCTGTCCGAGTGCACGTAAAACCCCAGGTGTTTCAGGCTTTTGGCGATGATGCTCCCCACACTGAGGAGCCCCATGCCGCTCGCCCCGGCGATTTTAACGGTAGTTCTTTTCATTTTATAAGGTCAGCGAGTTTTTCCGCCCAGGTTTTAACTATCTTATTGAGCTGTTTTATTGGCGTGCCGCTTATCATAAGCGCCGGAGAAATGAGCGCGCCGCCGGCTTTTTTTACAATATTTTCCAATATATAGGCGCTTTCCAAATGGTAGTACAGGTTGTATTTCACATCGCCCAGGCCGATGACGGCGCACTTTTTTCCTTTCAAATCTGTTTTTTCAAGCGCGTAAGCGAAAGGTTCAAAAACGGGGAAAAGCAGACCCTCGTCGTATGTGGGGCAGGCGAAAACAGCCACATCGTGTTTCTCGATATCGTCAATTTTGGATTCCTCCACGCGCTGAAGGCAGACGGCATGGCCTTTTTCGGCCAAGATTTCCGCCACTTTTTCCGCCACGATTTCCGTGTTGCCGCTCCCCGTGCCGTAGATGATGAGAATGTTAGCCATAAGCTTTCTTAGCTTAGCAAAAAAGAGGGCTCGGGGCAATCGGGCGTTTTCTGCTACAATGCTTTAGGAAATATAAAAAAAATTTTTATGAAAACCTCCTCATCTTTTGTCTCCGGCATTACCGAAGTGCTTTTAAAGGAACAAAAATTTTACAGGCCTTCGGCTAAAATCCTTAAATCCGCCAAGGTGAAAAAATGGAAAGAAGTCCATGCGAAGGCGTCAAAAAATCCCGTTAAATTCTGGGAAGAGGCGGCGAAGGAATTGGAATGGTACAAGCCGTGGAAAAAGGCGTTCGACGGTTCGAAGGCCCCTTTTTACAAATGGTTCACGGGCGGCAAGTGCAATATCGTCCATAACTGCCTGGATCGCTGGATGGGCACGCCCGTTGAGAAAAAAACCGCTATTATCTGGGAATCCGATAACGGCGAACACCGGAAACTGACGTACAAGGAGCTGAATAAGGCGGTGTGCAAAATGGCCAATGGGCTTAAATCCCTTCGCGTCCGCAAAGGCGACAGGGTGGCCATTTATCTGCAGAACATCCCTGAAATCGCCATTTCCATGTTGGCCTGCGCCAAAATAGGGGCGGAACATTCGGTGGTTTACGCGGGCTTTTCCGCGCACGCGCTTAAAACCCGCATCCAGGACGGCCAGGCCAAGGTGCTCATCACTTCCGATGTGGGACACCGCCGGGGGAAAACAATCGACATGAAAGGGCTGTGCGACGAAGCGGTGAAAGGCTGCCGGTCCATCCGCCATGTGGTGGTGGTGAAACAGGATGGAGTGAAAACGCCGATGAAAAAGGGGAAGGATTTGTGGTACCACGAATTGGTGAAAAAACAGTCCGAAATCTGCAAAACGGAACCGATGGACGCGGAAGACCCGGCCTTCATCCTCTACACTTCCGGCACCACAGGCACGCCCAAGGGGGTGGTGCATGTGCACGGCGGGTATATGGTGGGCGTGAACCGCACGTTCCAGTGGGTGATGGACATCCGGCCGGATGACGTTTACTGGTGCACGGCCGACCCTGGCTGGATCACGGGCCACAGTTATATCGTTTACGGGCCGCTCCTCGCCGGGATTACCACGGTGATGTTTGAAGGCGTTCCCGATTATCCCCAGCCCGACAGGCTCTGGAAGATGGTGGACAAATACAAGGTCACTCTTTTTTACACAGCGCCCACGCTGGTCCGCGCCGTCATGCGGTATGGCGACGGATGGGTAAAGAAACACAAACTTTCTTCCATCCGCCTGCTCGGTTCCGTGGGCGAACCCATTAACCCGGAGGCGTGGCGCTGGTACCACAAGTTCGTCGGCAAGGGGCGTTGCCCCATCATGGATACCTGGTGGCAGACGGAAACCGGCATGTTTATGATCGCGCCGTTGCCTTCCATGCCCCTTAAAGCCGGTTCCGCCACACTGCCTTTCCCCGGAATCCAGGCGGAAGTGGTTACTTTAAAAGGTAAAAAAGTTCCCGTGGGCAAAGGCGGGTACCTCGTTATCAAAAACCAGTGGCCCGCGATGTTGCGCACCGTTTTCAATAACCCCAAGCGGTATATTGAAACCTACTGGAAGGAAATCCCCGGCTATTATTTAACGGGCGACATCGCCGCCAAGGATAAAGACGGGTATTTCTGGATCCAGGGGCGGTCGGATGATGTCATCAAGATCGCCGGGCACCGCATCGGTCCCGCGGAAATCGAAAGCGCGCTCGTTTCCCACAAGGCTGTGGTCGAGGCTGGCGTTATCGGCAAGCCCCACCCTATCAAAGGCGAAATCGCCAAAGCGTTCGTGATCCTAAAAAAAGGCCACCTGCCGTCCGAGGAGCTTGTCGGCGAACTTAAAAAGACCATCCGCAAAGAACTTGGCCCCATCGCGGTGACGGATGAAATCGAGTTTGTGGACAAATTGCCGAAAACAAGGAGCGGCAAAATCATGCGCCGCGTCCTTAAGGCCCGTGAACTGGGGCAGGAAGTGGGCGACGTTACGGCTCTGGCGGATTAGCCGCTTCCGTCAGCCGCTGCACTACCGTAATGACCATGGGGTCCGGGTCGGTGGCATTTCCGCCAGGATCCCTTATGTTTTTCATTTCAACGCGGTACCTTTCCATGGGCTGGTTCGAAACGCCGCTCAGTTCGAGTTTACTCACGCTGCCGTCCACCACTTCGGCGTACACGGTTTTCACGTCATCGAAAGTTTCATTCGTGATGTTGAGGTCCGTGATCATGTAATTGGTGGCGTCATTTCCTGTTGAAGTGTCGATTGGCTCGTTCCAATAAATTCGTATGGTTTTCAGGTCTTCAAAAACCTGTTCAAGCGGATAAGGAGGAAAGGGGTCTGCCGTGATGGAGAGCGCAAGATCGCGGTCCCCATCCGGCACGGCGCGGAAAAACGCGCGGTTTTCACGCGGCTCAAAATCATCGCTTTTCACGATCGTTTCCGGAGGCGTTTCCACCACCACGGCCATGTGGGTTTCCTGCCCGGATTGTTTGGCCAAGCGCAACGCGTATTTGTTGTTTTCAAAGTAATGGCGTGGCAGCGTGTATGTGTAAACCAGTGTCGTCTTGCTCCCCGCGGGAAGCACGATTTCCGTGCCGATCATTTTCAGGCTGTCTTTTTGTTCCTCCACGCTGCCTTCGGGCTTGTTTTGCAGGGTGGCCGCTCCGGGAATGATCAGGCGCGCGTACCCCTTGTAATTGTCGGCGTAATTATTGGTGAAGCCCGGAAAGCGGAGGATGACTTCTGTCGTCATTTCGGGGATTTCTTTGGAAATGTTCACAAAATGGTGCACTTCGCGTTCAATGTACCGATCCGCTTTTTTAGCCCCCAGATTGGCAACGTTAAGGGATATGAAATCGCTTTTTTCAGGAAGGCTTAGCGCATTGCCCCAGCCTTTTTCCGCCACATTTTCCTGAAGCCCGCTCGCAAGCCACAAATACATGTCCTTTTCCTTAAACGCCCGGATGATCACGGCTTTGGTGGCAAACGGATGCCATTTCGCCTTGGAAACCAGCGCGGAAGCAAGATCGCTTAAAATATTTTTGCGTGAGGAAAGCGCCTCTTCACTATGCCTGTCGATATTGCTCACCTCATGCTCGAGAACGCTGAACAGGTTTTCTTTCGTGAGCCACTGGTTGCCCAGCTTGATGCCGCCCAGCTTATCCACCATGTTCTCGATCATGCTGAAATTGATGACCACGATGCCATCCACGTCGGCTTCGGGAAATTTTTTCTGGTAAAAGGCAATCAGATCTTGGGTTGCATCGGGAAAATTCGGCTCCCAGTTGGAATCGCGGAACGTGTAACCCGCGTACCATTCGTTCTTCAGGAATTTTTCCTGCGGGGAGGGCGCGGGGGAATCGGAAACCACATCAATGTCATATGAATTATGGAAAGAAAGTTCCGTGGGGAAGCCCATAAACGTGTCCAGGTTGCCATAAGCCGTAATGAACCCGCCCGCCGGCCGCGCTTCGTAATTGTTTTGGAGGAGAACCAGGTAGTTTTTGCTGAAAAACGTAAACCTTAAATAATGGGCCATGAAAAAGCGCAGGTCGCCCAGCGCGATGTAGGCAATAACCCAAAGCCCGACGAGAATAACGATGACGATTGCCAGCCATTTTTTCGCCCCGCCGGAAAATTCCGGCAAATGAAATTCGCGTCGCGGCCGTTTCATCTGGTAGGGGCTGAAACCGGGTAATTGCATAGGATTTGATTAACGGAGGTATTATAACCCATAATATGGATTAGATTGAATGGATTTGATAAAATCGGATTGCCTAAATAATCCAAACAAAATGAAAAATACCAGCCGCAAAACCCGCATCGCCGTTGTCGGCACCGGAATGGTGGGGTCGTCTTTCGCCTACGCGGCCATGATCAAAGGCCTGGCGGCTGAAATGATTTTGATCGATGTGGACGAATTGCGGGAGGAAGGCGAGGTCATGGATTTGTCCCACGCGCTTATCGGCACCGAGACGGGCGGCATACGCGGCGGCACTTTCAAGGATTGCCAGAATGTGGATGTCATCGTGATGACCGCGGGCGCTCCTCAAAAGCCGGGGGAAACGAGGTTACAGCTTGTCAGCAAGAATATCGGCATCCTTAAAAGCATCCTCAGGAAAATGGGCAAACTGCGGTCCGATACGGTCGTCATCATGATCGCCAATCCCGTGGATATTTTGACTTATGTGGCCCGTGAAACTTTGAAGATCCCGAAAAACCAGATTTTCGGCACCGGCACGGCGCTGGATACCTCCCGCCTCCGTTTTAATATCAGCCAAATACTTTCCGTGAACCTGCATAATGTGCATGGTTACGTGATGGGCGAGCATGGCGACAGCGAATTCGTGGCGTGGAGCCTCACCAACGTTTCCGGTATCCCCGTTGCCAAATTGCTGACCAAAAAACAGATGGGGAATATCGCGGAAAAAACTAAAAAAGCCGCTTACGAGATCATCCAGCGCAAACGCGCCACTTATTACGGTATTGGGGTCGTTGCCACTGAGCTGTGTGAGGCGGTTTTGAAGGACAAAAAATTCATCACCCCGGTTTCCACGGAACCCGGCGCGGCGTATGGCATCACGGGGATGTGCGTGGGCGTTCCGGCCATCATTGGGCGCAAGGGTGTTGAAAAGGTATGGCCGGTGCCGCTTTCCGCGGATGAAAAAAAGAAATTGAAAAAGTCAGCGGATTTATTGAAGAAAATAATGAAAGGGGCGTTATAATGGGGGCATGTTCAAAAAGCCCTTTGTCGTCCTCGACATTGAAACTACCGGCATTGACCCCAAGCGTGACGACATTATTGAGGTGGCCGCTATCCGTTATGAAGGCGGTAAGGAAGTGGGGCGGTATGAAAGCCTTATTAAGATCGATTACAAACTGCCCGAACTCATTATCGTGATCACGAATATCACGGATGATATGCTGAAAAAAGAAGGACGGACTAAAGAAGAAGTTTTCCGGGAGATCGAAGATATCCTTGAGGGTGCCTACCTTATAGGCCATAACATCGCTTTTGACGCCGGTTTTCTGAAGGCGAAGAAGGTGGCCATGGATACATTGGGCAATTTGGATACTATCCCGCTCGCCCAAATCCTTTTTCCCGCCGCGCCCAGTTACAGTTTGGAATCGCTGACGGATGATTTTGAAATTGAACATAAGAACCGCCACCGCGCCATGGGTGACGTGGAGGCGACACTCGATTTATTCAAACACCTCTGGGAAACCGCCGAAAAATTGCCGAAAAAGCTGGTGGAGGAAATCAAGGAACATCTCCCCAGGTCCGATTGGGACGGGAAAGCGGTTTTTGAAGAGCTGAAAGGGTCGCCCGCCAGGGCAAAATCGGTAAGCAAAAAGGAGGCAGAACAGGTTTTGAACCAAGAAAACGGAGTCCAGCGTCCCCTCACTATTGATGAGATATTTGGCGATGACGGTGCCATAAAAAAATGCCTAGAAAGTTATGAAGGGCGGCCGCAACAGGTTGAAATGGCGCAAGGGGTTCTTAACGCGTTTGAACAGGGCTATCACCTTATTTGCGAGGCGCCCACGGGAGTGGGCAAATCGCTTGCTTACCTTGCGGCCGCGGCCAACATCGCCATCGCCAATAAGTCCAAAGTCGTCATCACCACCAATACCCTCAACCTCCAGCAGCAGCTTTATGAAAAAGACGTGCCGCTTTTGCAGACCATTTATCAAAAGGTCACGCGGCATCCGGGTATCCGTGTGGCTGTGTTAAAAGGGCGGTCGCATTACCTTTGTCTCAGGCGTTTTGCCGAGTTCAAACGCCGTTCACGGTTCACCCCGCAGGAGCTGGTTTTGCTCATTAAGGTCCTTATCTGGATACAGGATACGGAAAACGGCGACGCGTCGGAAATCCACCTGACGCGGGAAGAAAATCTGATTTGGGATTTTGAACTTTGCGCGGACAAAAAATACTGCACTCCGCAAAAATGCAAAAATTACGGGCCGTGTTACCTGGAACGGGCGAGGGAAAAAGCGGAGAACGCGGACGTGATCATCGTGAACCACGCGCTCCTTTGCGCTGATTTGGCTACAGGCGGCGGGCTGCTGCCGGATTACCGGTATCTTGTGGCGGATGAAGCCCACCATTTTGAGGAAGTCGTGACCAAGGCTTTTGGAGTTGAGGTGGCGCAAGAGCATTTTTCCCTGCCCATCAAAGTCATTAAAGGGCAGTTGGAAGACTTAAAACGCCGTTTTTCGGGCACTCTTTTTACCGTGAGTGATGTTTTTGAGGATATTAATCCGATCCTTGAACAAATCCCCGAAATCCAGCAGCTTCTCGACAATTTTTTTACGATTGTGGCGCTTTTTGTGAACCGTAACGTGCCGGATTCCGGTTATGTCGAGAATTTATTGGTGGACGGCCTGGTGACCTCTAATGAAGAATGGCTGAACCTGGGCGAATCCCTGAAGGAAGTGGCGGAAAGGCTGGACAAATGGATGAAACAACTTACCCATTTCGCCGAAGCTTTGGAAATGGCAGGCCAGCCATTTCCCGGCGAAGAAATTTTTCTCGACGAATTTTTGCAGGAAATCGGGCTTTTAAAAGAGCAATTTATCCGCCTCCGGCAGTTTTTTGACGAAGAGCATGAAGCAAAAACCCTGATTCGCTGGATCGTTTCAGGGCTTGACGGCAAAGTGGCCATCCGCATGGCCCCGATTGCTGTGGGCGACAAGCTGAAAGAAAAGCTTTATGGCCAAAAAACTTCTATCGTGTTCACTTCTGCCACGCTTGGCGTGCGTTTGAGCTCGGCTGAAGACGAACAATTCGGTACGGGCGGGCACCCTTTCACTTATCTGCGCCAGGTTTTGTCGCTGGATGAAAATTTTGAGGAACTTATCCTTGATTCGCCGTTTAACTTTGAAACGCAGGCATATGTGATCGTGCCGAACGATTTATTGCCCCTTACCGCCAAAAACAGCATTGTTCAAATCAGCGATTTTATGGCGCGGCTCATCAAAGCGACGGGCGGCAGCACATTGGGGCTTTTTACTTCTTATGGGGCCCTGGAAAATATTTACCTCAACCTCACGCGTTCGCTTACCCCGAAAGACGCGCGGGTTTTGGCGCAGCGTATCAGTGGCGGACGGAACAAGGTTTTTAAGGCTTATATGAACGATCCGCAACATTCTGTCCTTCTGGGCACCAATAGTTTTTGGGAAGGGGTGGATATTCCCGGTGACGCGCTAACCAGCCTCGTCATCCATAAACTGCCGTTCGACGTGCCCAGCGAACCTATCTCGCGCGTGCGTAGCCAGATGTTCGGCAACGGGTTTTACGAATATTCCGTTCCGCGGGCCATCCTCCGCTTCCGCCAGGGGTTTGGCAGGCTTATCCGTTCGACAAAAGATTACGGCATTATGGTGGTTTTGGATAACCGCGTGCTGACCAAAGACTTCGGCAAGCTGTTCCTGCAGGCTTTGCCCTCCGGAATTACCATTGAGCAAATGCCCTTGGCCGACGTGCCGGCCAAAGTGAAGGAATGGCTGGATTTATACAAGGAAGAAATCTAATCACATGACATCCTCCACCTTACTTTCATATACCTTGGCTGCGCGAGGGTCTTTATCGTAAAGTATATTAAGTGTTTGCCGCATTTTTAAACGGCGCTTCCGTATTTCTCCCATGAGTTTTTCATATTCAGGAAGTCTCTCTTCTATGCGTCGCGCTTCATCCAAATCCATATGGGTAGCCTGTCCTTCTTCCTGAG
Organism: Candidatus Peregrinibacteria bacterium; assembly: GCA_016927155.1. Taxonomy (GTDB): domain Bacteria; phylum Patescibacteriota; class Gracilibacteria; order UM-FILTER-43-11; family UM-FILTER-43-11; genus JAFGNE01. The sequence goes on along the minus strand of JAFGNE010000032.1, from coordinate 1,090 downwards.
CTTCTTCTATTTGTTCAATCCTGCAGGGATCCACATCCTGTTCCCTGAGTTGTTTTAAGCGCGTCCTCAGATGCCGTGCTGACAGGGAAAGGCTTATTTTACGCCTCCTGATCATTTCTTTGCTTCTTGGAGGTTGTTTTTCCAGCTCAAGGTTAGGGAAAAGGCCTGGTTGATGCCCTGATTCGTTTCCGTTATTTTTCATAATTAAATAATACAAAAATAATATATGGTATTTTATTGTATATTATTTTTGTATTAAGTCAAGATCTGAAGAGGAGAAACGGATTCCTCTCCGGCATCGCAGGAAAAACAACTTTTTCCTTCTTTTTTGTCCTCCAAAAGCTGCAAATCCTGCGTCACGCCTTTTAAAAGCCATCGGTAAAGCGCGATTAAAGGTTGCAGTCCTTTTCGTTTTTCCCTATTGGAAAATGCATGATCGCGTTCTAAAAAAGCGAGCTCCATTTCATATTCTTTTTTTTCGCGCTCCAGTTCACTGAAGTTTTCCGGTGATGGTTCCAGCATACTGCCCATAGAAAATATTGACTTTATAAATATAACATGTATAGTAAAAAAGTCAATGAAATTCTCGTTAAATTTAAATTAAAAATTTATGCAACGAGAAGACGAAATTTATTTTACTCTGGCAAGGCTTATCAGTGCTGAGGATTTTGATGAAACTAAGTCGACAATGGTTAAGCATCAGGGGGAATATTTGGAATTCCATGGAGTTGCCGTTTCCTCCCGTGGAGATCTCTTGGGATTGACATCCCGGACAGACATGAACCTTTTTCGTTATATCGCTGAATATCGGACGGCTATTACTGAAACAGGCAAAACAAGAATGGAGATTATCAACCTTTCCCCCCTTTCTTAAAAATATTTTTTCCCTTTCATTTCTTCCGGAAAATATTCTTGTCCGGAACTGTCCTCAAGCGGGGTGTATTTGTGGTTTTTGCCGTATCCCAATTCTTTCATCAGCTTGGTCGGAGCGTTGCGGATGTGCAGGGGGACGTCCAGATTGCCGTACTCCGTGACGTCTTTTTTCGCTTTGCCGTAGGCCAGGTAGGCGGTGACCGATTTTTTGGTGCTG
>JAFGNE010000031.1 GCA_016927155.1 Candidatus Peregrinibacteria bacterium | reverse complement strand
GCCGTACGCGTTCGCCTTTACTGCCACGCCTAATTTCACGTCATTACCCACCAGTCGCCGAAAAACCTGGAGATTATGGATAAGGGCGGACGATGATATTTCAACCCAGCTAAGTTCCATTTTTAACGGGCAGCGATGGCGCTATCACCGCGGATGAACATGGGCTTATCCGCCTTTAGCATGGAAAGCACTTTCGGGTCGCTTTGGATATTATCCAGCGCTTTCACGCGGGCGATCTGCATGTCCCATACTTCATTTTCCGTAAGAAGCCGGGAACGGCGGAGTTCGAGGTTTTTTAAAGCATAGCCCTTAGTGGCGTTGCGGTTGGCGTGGGCCAGATAAACCAGGCTGATGATGGACAGAAGGATGATGGTAGTAAAAAGCAAGGAAGCCATTCCAACCTCAACCCTTTGAGAAAGCGTCCGTTTCCGCACGTTGATAGAATTGTTAGACTCGATGGCGAGCGCCGAAGACATATTTCTGTGTGTTTGAAGCGGATTGTTGAGGTTGATCATAGCTTCTCAGCGGCCCGCAATTTCGCGCTACGCGAACGCGGGTTCGCTAAAACCTCAATACCAGTTGGTATTATAGGTTTTTTTGTTACGATATAAAGTAATTTTTGAAAATTGCATTGACAGATTGGTAATTCTTTTGGGCATATACATGAGCGGGTATAGTGGCGGAATTTGATCTTCACGATGCGGTCTTCCAGCGAGTGATAGGAAATGACGGCGATCCGGCCTTTCGGGGCAAGCAGATTAATGGCTTGTTCCAGCGCTTTTTTAAGCGTCTCAAGTTCCCTGTTCACATAAATCCTTAGCGCCTGGAAGGTAAGGGTGGCGGGATGGAATTTAGGCGATCGTCTGCGATAAACGGTTTCAACGACTTTCACCAGGTCGCTTGTCGTCCGGAGGGCGCGCTTTTTCCGTTCACGGATGATCGCCTGGGCGATAAACCTGGCTTTCGGCTCTTCGCCATATTGCCGCAGGATGTCCGTCAGCTCCTGTTCGCGATAGCTATTCACCACATCGGCCGCTGTCAGCCCCTGCCTTTTGTCGAACCTCATATCAAGAGGGCCTTCATGCCTGAAAGCAAAGCCCCTTTCCGCTTTTTCCAGGTGGGGAGAGGAAAGCCCGAGGTCAAAAAGGATGGCGTTTACAGGTCCGAACTTATATTTTTTCACTATTGCCGCTAAATTTTCGAAGTTGTCATGCACAAAGGTGATCCGCTTCGAAAATCCTTTCAGATTTTTCTTGGCCCTTATCAGGTTTTCTTCATCCTGCTCAATGGCAAGGAGCCGTCCTTTCGGGCCGATTTTTTTCAAAATTTCCCGGCTGTGGCCGCCAAGGCCGAGCGTGCAGTCTACCACCCTCATTCCCGTCCGGCCCTGCCGTCCGGATGAACCCGCCTTTAGGTTTAAAAGATCAATGGTTTCTTCGGGCAGTACGGGGGTGTGTGTGTAATCCGTCTTCATTTAAAAACCGCTTGTTTAAGCGCTAAATCTGTTTAACTTGTGCAAAAGTTGTGTACGAGATGTTCATTTTTTAGCTGTTTTTTGTTTTTGTTTTTGGCTTCTGCTTACAATTTATGCTGTATAAAAAATTTGGTCAACAACAAAAAATGTATTCAACAAAAATTCCCTTTGCAAAAATAATATTTTATTACAAAACAATAATTATTTTTTTGTTCTTTCTTGTTTATACGCATATTTTTCTGTAACATTTCTTCCGAATTCTATCGCCCTTGCCCTTGCCTTAGCCCCTTGCCCTTGTTTTATGCACAAAGTCACCACTCTTGAAAGCGGCCTGCGTATCGTCACCTCCCCTTTGGAAGGCACCAAGTCTATTACGGTGCTTTGCCTGGTGGGCGCCGGGTCCCGCAACGAGAAAAAAGAAATCAACGGCATATCGCATTTTTTGGAGCACATGTTTTTCAAGGGGGCGAAAAAATATAAGAAAGCCGCGGATGTGTCTTCCGCCATTGATGCTGTCGGCGCGGATTTCAACGCCTTTACCGGCAAAGAATACGCGGGTTATTTTGTGAAATGCGCCAGTCGCCATAAAGAAATCGCTTTTGATGTTTTGGGCGATATGATGATCAATTCCACTTTTTTGCCGGAAGAAATCGAAAAAGAGCGCGGGGTCATTCTTGAGGAGTTCAACATGTACCAGGACACGCCCGTTTATCAGGTGGCTTGGGATTTTGAGCATTTGGTTTTCGGCGACCAGCCTTTGGGATGGGATGAAGTAGGCAGCAAAGAGGTGATCAAGCGCGTTACCCAAAATGATTTTGTCCATTATAAAAAATCTCTGTACACGCCGGATAACACGGTGATCAGCGTGGCGGGCGATTTGGAGGAAAGCGAAATCGTCGGACTGACGAAAAAGTTTTTTCCGTTTGACGACGGTAAGCGCGCTTACCAGTTTGTTCCTTACCGGAAAATCGCGGGCGGCAAAAAAGTGAACGTGCGGAATAAGAAAACGGAACAAGGGCATCTGATCCTCGGGGTGGAAGCTGTTCCCGCGCGGCACCCGGACGAATTCACGGCAAAAATCCTGAGCGTGATTTTAGGCGGAAATATGAGCTCCCGCATGTTCCTGGGGGTGCGCGAATCCAAAGGGCTTTGCTATTACATCCGCACGAATACCGACGTGTACGCGGATACCGGCACGCTTTCCACTTCGGCCGGCGTGGACCTTACGCGCGCCGATATGGCGATCCAGGCGATCCTCAACGAGTACAAACGGATTTCAGAGGAAAAAGTAAGCCCCTCGGAACTGAAGAAGGCCAAAGAATTCATGAAGGGGAAAATCATCCTGCGCCTGGAAGACAGCGAGGAAGTGAGCCACCTCATGGGTAAACAGGCGCTCCTTTACGATACGATCGACAGCGTGGATGAGATCATCCGCAAAACCGACGCGGTCACGGCGGACGACGTGTTGCGCCTGAGCCGGGAACTTTTTAAAGAGGAAAACCTGCGCCTTTCCCTCATCGGCCCGTTTGAAGACGAAAGCCACTTTGAGAATTTGCTGCATTTTTAATCCCTATTCCTCATCCTTATTCCTTAATCCTTAAATCGTATGGAGCGCACACTCGTTTTAATCAAACCGGATGCCATCCAGCGCGGCCTCATCGGCAACATCACTTCCCGTTTTGAGCGGAAAGGCCTTAAGCTTATTGGCATGAAAATGATGGAGCTTAAAGAAGCCGTCATCCTGGAACATTACGCCCACCTGAAAGACAAACCTTTTTTCGCTGGCGTAAAAAAATTCATGCAATCCACGCCTGTCATCGCCCAATGCTGGGAAGGGGTGGAAGCCGTGGAAGCGGTTCGCCTGATTGTTGGCCCCACCAAGGCGCGCGCGGCCGATGCCGGTTCTATTCGCGGGGACCTGGCCATGAGCTTCCAGTGCAACGTGGTGCATGCTTCCGATAGCCTCGAAACCGCCCAGCGCGAAGTGAAACGGTTCTTTGAAGAGGGCGAAATTTTTAACTACGACAAAACGGAATACACGCACGTGTATTCGGAGGACGAAAAATAATTCTGAAACCTTTAAAAAAGGTTTCAGTACTTCCAAAATATCGGTCTTCGCTCCTCATTTCCTCGCTTAGCTCCGCAAGCTTCCTTCAGCGCACATGTCGCCTCAGGGTTTTGCTCCGCGTGCTCGGAACTTCGTCGCTCACCTATTTTATTATTCGGTATAGATGAGTGTTATTTTGATCACCCCGAAGCTGTCCTGTTTTACGCCGATGCCGATCTTTTTCCATGTAGGTTGCTGGATTTGCGCGTTAGCGGCGATTTGCTCCAAGGCATCGGTAAAACTGGTGTTGCCCACGATATAAGTGCCGAGAGACGCGTTTACGCCGGAATCGCGGATATTTTCCACGAGCGTGCCGCCATCCGGCGCCGTGAAGTCGAAACAATCCTGTGAAACCATCAGGTCGCTCCAATCCTGGGCAAGGGAATCCAGGTTGTCGGCCAAAGTGAGGGCGGCGGCGCGTTTCGCGTTGATGGCCGAAAGGATTTGCTGGCGTGACGCCGTGGGGTCGCTTAGGTCCAGCGGGTCTTCGGAAAAGATCTGCACGAACACGTAACTGCCGTCTTCGGTTTTTGCCATGCCGAACCCTGCCTTTGTCCAGTTTTTAGTGAGGATGTTTTGGCGGTGCGTGGCGCTTCGCATCAGGCTGTATTCGGCCAATTCAATATTCACGTCTTTCGCGATGTTTTCCGCGACCGTTTGTGAAATGGCGAAATTTTTTCTCAGGTCGTTCGCGCTCAGGCCTTCCTTATTCCAGTGGCTGAAATAATCGTTTTTTGCCATGTCATCCGCGCGCGACTGGGCCAGGCGGTTTAAGGCGTTATCCAAAGCGGCGGCGGAAAGTTTTTGTTCCTGCCTGTCCTTATTCACCAGCGTCAGCATCTGGGAGCGCAGTTTGCCGAGGTCAGTGCCTAAAGTGACCGGAATTCGCTCAGAAAGTTCTGCCATATTGGGAATGAGCGGAAAAGTATTTTCCGCATACAGGGGAATATTGATGGCCGCCAAGCCTTCGGCATTATTGATTTCCAAAAAATGCGTTTTGGTTTCTGTGGGCGTGAAGGCAAGTGAAAGCTCTTCGCCGGAAGGCGGGAAAACAAGGACATCATTCACATTTTTCACGGGCTCGCGCGCCGCGCTTTCCATCCGGATTTCCTGTACCTGGCCGTCCGGCAGGATAAGGGCCGCCTTGGCATTCAGCGTCACTTTTGGCCTGATCAGGGCTTCGATCCTGTTTTTATCTTTGATCTTTTCGGGGAGCTTCACGGTTTCCACCTGCTCCAAATCCACCGTGTATTCATGGTGTGTGACTGCCTGGAAGTCTTTGTTGGCAGGCGTGCTCCATTCGATTTTATCGGGTTCGAGCAGGGATTTGCTGGTCATCTTTGCGCCGCGCACCGCCACTTTCACGTTTCCTTCCTTGAAAACGGAAAGGTCCGCGTAGCGGGGGATGAATTCCTCCACACTGTAAACAAAATAGCGTTTTTTAAGCGTGCCCTGGGTAAACGCAACATCGAAAAGCGCGTAATCGCCTTTTTCCCATGCCAGGAGGGTATCGCCTGAGGAAAGCGAAAGGGAAAGGCCGGCGGGCGCCGCCAGGTTCGCTCCCGTGGTTTCGGTGAGGCAGCTTAAAGGCAGTACCGTGATTTCCTGCATCAGGCTTTGCCCTGATTCCCCCGGAATGACCCCCAGGTTTATTTTCCCCGTTTTAGGGAAGTGGATACTGACGCTGAATTTCCCGTTTTCAACGGCAGCGGGGAAAGAAACCTGTTTTTTGGATTCATCCACCAAAAACGCGTTGACGGAAGCGGTGCCGGCAGGAACGGTCCCGGAAAGGGAAAGCACTTCCCCTACGGCTACCGCGTTCGGGAGCTCGCGGGAAAGCGTGATGTTTTCGAAGCTGGTTTTTGGATAGTACCGGAGGAAGTTTTTCTCCGCGCAGGAGCCTGGGTCCGTGGCGTCCAAGAGATCAGCCGAAAGGGATGAGCCGCTGTCCGGGGTTTCCGTGCTTTCCGGCGGGTCGGTAGTTTCAAGGGTAACGTTGATGACCCCGCGCGAGAGGGAAGCGATTGATTCAAACGCCGCCTTGGAAAGGTCGATGATGCGGCCTTCCACATAAGGCCCGCGGTCGTTCACGCGTACTTTCACCGATTTCCCGTTTTCCGCGTTGGTCACTTTTAGCCAGGTGCCGAAAGGATGGGTGCGGTGGGCCGCCGTAAATTGGGAAGCGTCGTAAATTTCGCCCGCGGCAGTGGTTTCGCCATGGAAGCGCCCGGCATAATAACTGGCTTGGCCCGTTTGGTAACCTTCCGGCCGCGTGAGCAGGCGGTAAATAAGTTCGGCCAGCATGCCGCGGGTAACGGGCAAAGCGGGAGAAACGTCATCATTTTCATCCTCATCCAGGAGCGACATTTCCGCGGCAAAGGCAAAATAGGGCGCGAACCAGGCGTCTTTCGGCACATCGGCATAAGGGTTTCCATCAGGCGTGCCGGGATTTTCGCCGCGGGCTTTGATAAGGATTTTTAAAGTTTCCGCCAGGTTGACCGTGTCGCCCGGACGGAACATTCCAGTTGAGGCATCGCCGGAAACGACTTCCATCCGTTTGGCTTTGGCCGCGTATTTGCCGTACCAGGCGTCATAAGCCACATCGGGAAAGACTTCCTGTTCCTTGATTTCAGGCACGGGGATACGGGTGCCGAGGAGGATGATCTTAAGCGCTTCCGCCCGGTTCACTTTCTGTTCCGGATGGAAACTATGGTCGGCAT
>JAFGNE010000030.1 GCA_016927155.1 Candidatus Peregrinibacteria bacterium | reverse complement strand
GCTAAAGCCCCGTACCCTACCACCGCTGACTTGTCGCCGGCCGTGTCGCCGGAATTGCGGTAGTCGAGAAGTTTGATCTTGTAGCCGTGCTTTTTGGCCAGCCGCATTATAGCGCCAATGCCGATTTTCCCGCAGGCGTCAACCAGGTTTTCCTCCTGGATATCCAGTTTTTCGATGATCTTGAGTGTCCGCTTGTCCGTTTCTACCGCTTCATCATAAAGCTGATAATGGGAAAGATCGGAGGAGATGATGAAGAAAGTGTCGGGGCGCACGAAATACTCGTCAAGGGATTTGGCCAACTCTTCGGGCGACATTCCGCCAACTAAAATCGGGATGATACTGCTTTTAGGCGCCGTCATCTGGATAAACGGCACCTGCACTTCCAGGCAATGCTCAGGGCGGTGGGCTTCTTTTTCAAAAGGAAAATCCCCATGTTCAAGTTTCCCCGCGATGTCGCGGTTAACCGGCACTTCGCCAAGCGGGGTGACGAAAGAGGAATAATTGCCCACGCCCGCCTCGATGTAAACATGGTGCGCGGGGCCGATGAGGAAAAGATTTTCGGGAATCGGTCTGTTTTGGATTTGCCTGTAAGCTACGCCCGCCGTCGGCCCGCTATACACATATCCCGCGTGCGGGCAAATGAGGCCTTTCAAGTTTGGTAACTCAAAATCCTTCGCCTCATTCAGATACGAGGTGATCATGCCTTGTAAAGCCGTTGGATCGGCCGGATAAAACATTCCGGCCACGGCTGGCTCTCGTTTCATAAAAATAAAATTAGTATTCCATTCCCTTACCCCAGCCCCTCGCCCTTGCCCTAAAACCGCCCCGCGATCTTCTCGCCGCATTTCGGGCATTTGCCTTTATCCAGATTATCCGTCACCTCGTAGCCGAAGCGTTCGATAAGGAGCTCATTGCACTTGGGGCAGTAAGTGTTCTCGTGCCCCATGTCCATGATATTGCCGACGTAAACGTATTTGAGGCCGGCTTTTTTACCGATTTCATACGCCCTCTCAAGCGCGTCCACGGAAGTGGGCGGCTCTTTCATTTTATAAGCGGGGAAATAGCGCGAAATATGCCAGGGAATATCGGGCGAAACGCTGACCAGGAATTTGGCGATATTGCGGAGGCCGGCATCATCTTCGTTATGGGCGGTAACAACCAAAGTGGTCACTTCCACCCATATGCCTTTGTCCCACAGGTATTTGATGTTGTCTTTCACCGGTTGTATGTGTCCCCCGCAGATCTTCACATAGAATTCTTCCGTCGCGCCTTTCAGATCGATGTTGATGGCATCCACATAAGGCAGGATTTTATCCAACGCTTCGCGCGTTTCAAACCCGTTGCTCACGTAAACCGTTTTCAGCCCTTTTTCTTTCGCCAGCTTGGCCGTATCGTAGGCGTATTCAAAGAAAATGCCGGGCTCGTTGTAGGTGAAAGCCACGGCGGGGATTTTGTTTTTCAGGCAGTAGCCAACAATATCCGCCGGCGGAAAAGGCGTGCCTGATTCCACGATCTTTTCAATCGGGTTTTCCTTGTGGAACTGTGAGATATCCCAGTTCTGGCAAAAAAGGCACCGGAAGTTACAGCCTACTGTGCCAAAGGAGAATATCGGCATACCGGGATAAAAATGGTAAAGCGGCTTTTTCTCCATCGGGTCCACATTGTAAGCGACCGCGCGCCCGTACACCAAAAGATACAGCTTACCTTCATGGTTGTACCGAACCCCGCAGATGCCCGTTTTTCCTTTGGGGATTTGGCAACGGTGGCTGCAGGCAAGGCATCCAACCATTCCTTTGTCGAGGGACTTACTAAACCAAGCTTCGTGGAGGGCCTTTGGATCGATTTTACCCATAGGCAATTGTTTTTTTCATTATAGCATATTAGACTGCAAGGGCATTAATCGTCCAAACATGGCGCCACTTTTAAACATCCAAAATCTTCACGCCTCTGTTGAAGGAAAACCCGTTTTAAACGGCGTGAACCTCAAAATCAACGAAGGCGAAATCCACGCGCTTATGGGGCCCAACGGCTCCGGCAAAAGCACGCTTTCGAACATTCTGATGGGCCATCCCAAGTTCAGGGTGACGAAAGGTAAAGTCATGTACAAAGGCAAGGACCTTTTGAAAATGAAACCGCATGAACGCGCGCTCGCGGGAATTTTTCTCGCTTTCCAGTATCCCAAGGAAATCGGTGGAGTAAGTTTGGAGGAATTCCTGCTGGCCGCTTACCGCGCTAAGCAGAAACATGACAAGCCAAATGACCCGCCCGTCCTCGTTTTCCGTTTTAAGGCGATGCTGGATGAACTGATGAAAAAACTAAAAATGCCCGAAAAGTTTGCTGAACGTTACCTCAACGTCGGTTTTTCCGGCGGTGAAAAGAAGAAGGCGGAAGTTTTGCAGATGGCTGTGCTCCGCCCGGACCTTGCCGTAATGGATGAAACGGACTCCGGGTTGGATGTGGACGCGCTAAAAACCGTCTGCGCGGGCATCAAACAGGCAATGAAGGGTAAATCGGTGCTTCTGGTAACCCATTACCAGCGCGTCCTCAAATACCTGACGCCCGATTTTGTGCATGTGCTTAAAGACGGAAAAATCGTCAAATCCGGCGGAAAGAATTTCGCTGAAGAACTTGAGAAAAAAGGTTATGAAGCCCTCTAGGAAAAATCCATCACCGGGCGTTTTCTCCGGCCTTAACCGCAAGACTTTCGACCACCATGACTCCACGGGGTACATGAAGAAATTCGGCAAAGGCCATTCGGAAGAACTGGTGCGCGTGATCTCGGAAGATAAAGGCGAACCCAAGTGGATGCTCGACCTGCGGCTCAGGGCTTACCGCCATTTTTTTAAGGCCCCGCTCCCCTCTTTCGGCCCGGATTTAAGCAAACTGGATTTGGACGGGATCTGCTACTTTGCCAAGGCCGCGGATAAAAAGGGCGGGTTTAAAAGCTGGGAAGCCGTGCCGAAGGAAATCAAAAATACGTTCGAGCGTTTGGGTATTCCCGAAGCGGAACGCAAAATCCTGGCGGGCGTCGGCGCGCAGTACGAAAGCGAAGTGATTTACCATAAAATCGAAAAAGAATGGGCGCGGCAGGGCGTGATTTTTCTGGATATGGACGTGGCCCTGCAAAAACATCCCGACCTGGTGAAAAAGTATTTTATGAAAGTGGTGCCGATAACCGACCATAAATTCATGGCCCTGCACGGCGCCATGTGGAGCGGCGGCACATTCCTTTATATTCCCAAAGGCGTGAAGGTGGAAAAACCTCTGCAGGCGTACTTCCGTATGAACGCGCGCAGCATGGGGCAGTTCGAGCACACGCTGATCATTATCGACGATGGTGCCAAAGGCCATTACATCGAAGGCTGCAGCGCGCCAAAATACGGCTCCTCCGCCCTGCACGCGGGCTGTGTGGAAATTTATGTGGGCAAGAACGCCAAACTCCGCTATTCCTCCGTGGAAAACTGGAGCAAGGATACCTACAACCTGAACACCAAACGCGCCATCCTTTCAAAAAACGCCGTGATCGAATGGGTGGGCGGCAACATGGGCAGCGGAGTGACCATGCTTTACCCGGCAAGCATCCTTAAAGGCGACAACGCAAAAGCCGACCACCTTGGCATCGCCTTTGCCAACGCCGGCCAGATACAGGATACGGGCAGCAAAGTCTTCCATATCGGCAAAAACACGAGTTCACGCGTTATCATGAAATCGTTGAGCAAAGGCGGCGGCCAGTCGGTTTACCGTGGCGATTTGCGCATCGCCAAAACCGCGACAAACGCCATTTCACAGGTGGAATGCGACGCTTTAATTCTCGATCCCAAATCCTCGTCCGAAACCATCCCGAACATCGAATCGGCCAACGATACGGCAACCATTAACCACGAAGCCCGCGTGGGACGCCTTAACGAGGAAGATGTGTTTTACCTGATGTCCCGCGGAATCCCACAGGAAGAAGCCGAAGCGATGATTGTGAACGGCTTCATCAACCCCATCGTGCGCGAACTTCCGCTGGAATACGCCGTGGAAATGAACCGCCTGATACAGATGGAAATGGAAAATAAAGTCGCGTAACTTATGCCGATCCCCTTCGACATTTTGGCGCCGGAGACACGTGGAATCACCCTCAAGGTGACGAAGGGCGGCTATACGCTAACTTTGGCGGCCAACCGGACGTTTGAAGGCCCCATTCTCATCAAGTTCAGGCCGACCGATAAAAATCTCAATATTTCACTATCCGTAACCATTGGCAAAAACGCCAAAGCTACCATCGTCGAAGAATGGCCAAGCGACGTGCGCCCGGCAACGATTAACTATGATGTCCGCATTGCCGCCAATGAAAAAAGTGACCTGCGATGGATTACCATCCAAAACGTGGCGAAGACGTCGATAATGGCCGAAAAACGGAAAACGACTATCGGGAATAAGGCGGAAGTGAATATTTACTCCTTTGATTTTGGCGCCAAACGGCTCGAAAGCCATTGCGAACAGAGTATCGGTGCCGAGGCGGAATGCAACCTTACTTCCGTCGCGAGAACGCAGGGCACCCAGCATTTCGACATTATTTGCGACGAATCATTCACCGGAAAATCCGGCCGCGGTGAAATCCGCTGCAAAGGCGTGGCGCAAGATACCAGCCACCTGAAATTCGGCGGCTTGCTCACCATCGAAAAAACCGCGGGCGGCACACAGGCTTATTTGAAACAAGAAACATTGAATTTAAGTTCAAAAGCCAAGGTGAGCGCGACACCCGCCCTCAACATAAAAACGAATGATGTGAAAGCGGGCCATGGCGCCAGCATCCGCAACCTTTCGCCCGAAGAGCTCTTCTACCTTGCGTCGCGCGGGATAAATGAGAAAATGGGGAAAAAAATGCTGACCGAGGCGTTTTTGAAGGAAGTTCTTAATGAGCTTGCCGATCTTCCAGACGTGCAGAAACGCGTCACAAGCTTCCTTTGATTCTTGAGTGCCCTTGGTCAGGGAATTTCAGCGCTTTTGAAGTATCTGGATTTGATTTTATGGGTATTGCCATGTTTTATTAGCCCCAAATATGAAGCTACGGTTTCATCAGACGGTTCAAGGCCCAGCCTTTTGATCATTCTATTTTTCGTTGCGGTCCTGAGAACCCTGTGATCCGGAAAATGCACCCAGCCAAGGAAATCCAATCCAGAGACCAGCGTTTTTAGATAAATTTTTTGCGGATGAAGCGTAAGTTCCAATTTGCCATGCAAAAAGCCGCGGATAATCGGAATTTGCCATTTTAGCCAATTGCGGCTGCCCGAAAGCAACACAAAATCATCGGCATAGCGGATGTAATATCTGGCCTTCAGGCTATGCTTGATAAAATGATCCAGCTCATTCATGTAAATGTTAACAAACAACTGAGAGGTCAGATTGCCCAAGGGCAGGCCGGTATCGGGTTTAACCGAAAAACTGCTGATCACCCCATGTAACAGCCACAGGATTTTTTGATCGGCAATGTGCTTTTTTAAAATTTCCAGCAATATCCCGTGATCAACGCTCGTAAAGAATTTCCGGATGTCGCATTTAAGCGCCCAGCAAGTTCTTGTGTTGTTTTTGCTCACTTTGCGGGCAAAATCCCTGAAGCGGTTCATGGCTTTATGAGTGCCTTTATTAATCCGGCATGAATAGGAATCATGAATGAACGTCTGATCGAAAAACGGGTACAGTTTGCGGTAAATAGCATGGTGGAGCAAACGGTCACGGACATAGGCCTTATGGATATTTCTTGGTTTGGGGTCGCTGATATTAAAAGCAAAATAGGAACCGTGGCTATAAGCCTGGCTTCTGAGATCCGAATGTAATTCAAAAATATTATCCGTAAGATTGCGGGCAAATCGCTGTATGTCAGGCTTGGTTCGCTTGCCTTTCGCAAACTCCCGCCAGGCCTGCAAAAGGTTTTCCAGTGATATAATCTCATCAAAGGAAATTTCTAACTGCTTTCTCCCATGTCCGCTTTTAAAGCCCCCCCCCCCCAGCGCTGATCTGCCGATTATCCATAAGTTAATCCAAACTTACAAAGTGTGGCATGAAACCATTCCTCATTTACCGAAAACCGCACGGTACGGCTTAGGCTCCAAAATCGACAATTTTTTCCTGGAAACCATTGAATTCATTTTAATATCCGCGAACTCACAGGCAACCGAAAAAGCTGTTTTTCTTGGAAAGGCTTCGGGCAAACTTGATTTATTGAAATTCTTTCTTCAGATTGCATGGGAAATAAAAGCATTGGACAACAAGAAATACTTACGGCTTTCAGAGTGCCTGGTTGAGATCGGCAGAATGCTGGGCGGGTGGATAAAACAGATGAAGGCACAATGAAGACACTGGAGGACGGCGAGGAAGCGATAGTTGTCGTTCCAGTCGTTGTCGAACCAGTTGAGGTTCAGGTTGCGCTTG
>JAFGNE010000029.1 GCA_016927155.1 Candidatus Peregrinibacteria bacterium | reverse complement strand
GTCGGCCTGATGGCGGCCCTGGTGGGCACCGCCGCTTTGCTGATGATGAGCGTGGGCGGGCTTTTGATGCTTTCCTCCGCCGGGAACGAGACGCAGTATGAAAAGGGCAAAAGCATGCTCAAATATTCCGTCATAGGCCTTGCCTTCGCGCTGGGGGCTTACATCCTTGTCACCAGCATCCAGCTTTTAATCAAGGGAATATGGTCTTAAAAACAAGAAAACTCGTCGCCGGTCTCATTACGCTGTTTTTTATGGCGGTATTTTTTCTTCCGGCCTCCCGTGTTTTTGCCGACGCCATGGCGGATAAATGCGACAATGTGAATACGGAAATACAGATGGAATGCGCGGATACTCCGGCGGATTGCAAGACAGAAAACGGGAAAACGCCTCCCCCCAATTGCCTTTTTCTGGAAGAGCCCATTGGCGGGGACCCCGGTTATGACCTTTATGTGGTGACCTGCACAAAGGGCGATCCCGCGACGGAGGGGGAGGCTACTGAGACAAAATGCGATTACACGTTATGGAGAGGGCAGGCCATTACGGAAAACCAGCGCGGCCCCGTCCAGGCCATTCTCACCTACGAAAAGGGCAAGGAATACCAGGGGCCGTTCGCGCTCCTTTACAATTATGTCCAGCTCATTTACAAGTTCATGTCCGGTATCATCGTCGGGTTTGTGGTCCTTATGGTCATCATCGGCGGCATCATGATTTCAACCGCCGGCGGCGACGACGCCAAAGTGACCAAAGGCAAAGACATGATCATGAAATCGCTTATCGGCATGGCCCTCTGGTTTTTGGCTTCCGTCATCCTTTACACCATTAACCCCACTTTTTTTGCTTTCTAACATTAAAACACGTTTGGCCTTGTTCCTGGTTTTCTGTTTTGTTTTGGCGCGGCAGGCTCGCGCGGCCATAGGAGGGGCCAGGGAACTTGAACTTTCCCCGCCCGTGGGCGGCAATCTGTTGCCCGGAGGTGAGGATTTGGGGATGGAAAGCATACAAACCGGCACGATTTTCAGTAAAATCCTGCCCTTTGCCATCAAATACGCCATAAGGCTCGCTGTCGCTATCGCCGTCATCGCGCTCATTATAGGCGGCTACCAGTACATGACGGCTTATGGGGATACCGAGAAAAATAAAAAGGCCCAAAACACCATCACGTACGCCATCATCGGCCTTATCCTGGCCATCACGGCGTATGGCATTGTCACCGTCCTCACCAGCATAACGCTCACTTAGTCCATGTCCAATCCTTTTAAAATCCGCCGGATCAAAAGCTTTTTTATTGTTTTGTGCGCCGCCCTGGTTTTTATCGGGATAAGCCATCCGGGCCTTGCCGCGGCAAAAACCGCTTTTGAAGTCGCCACGGAAACCGCGGAAGCCCGCCAGGAAGAAGTGAAAGAGACCGCCAAAGACCTCAAAGAAAAAGTAGACGCCCTTTCCATGGGCAACAAGAAAGAGCAGGTGAAAGACCTGCTTAAAGAGGCTGAGGCGCGCGTAAAAGATTTTACGGGACTCGACGTTGAAAAATTTTTTGAAAAGAACGGTTCCGCCAATGCCGATTACACCGGAATTTACAAAGCGGCCGAGCAGGAAGCGGTTACCGCCATTGCCGCCGTCCACCGCAAAATCCTTGAGCCGGACCGGCCTGGCGGTGAGGAAGGCGTTCCTGCGGGCGATATTGTCACGGATTTTATTCCCGGCATCATCCGCCAGCTTTTCCGTTTCGCGTGGCTGGGCATCTTCATCACCCTTACCATTTCGGGCATTTACATGGTCATTTCGTTCGATAATGAGGAAAAGCTGACCAAGGCCAGGCAAATGATTTATTATTCGCTTGTCGGTTTCGCTTTTGTCTCACTCGCTTTTGCCATTGTGAAAGCGGTCACCGATATTGATTTTTTCCGTTTCATTTAATTATGAAAAAAATAACTTTAAAAGCTTTGGGCGTTCTCCTGCTTTTTCCGCTCCTGGCAGGGGAAACATTAGGCATTAGCCTGGAAAATTTCAGCCACGAGGTGTACCGGCCGGAAAACCTGCCCGGGGGGAAAGCCGGCGACGCGTCCGCGGAAACCAAAATCCTGGAAATCCTCAATTACGCCATTAAAATCATCCTGTACGCTTCCGGCAGCGTGGCCGTCCTCATGCTCGTGATCGGGGGGGTGATGGTCATCACGTCTTTCGGGAACCAGGAAAAAATGGAAAAAGGGAAAAAAATCGTGCAGTATTCGCTGTACGGCCTGGTTGCTGTCATTTTGGCTTACGCTATCGTCACCAATGTGATTGATCTGCTTTACAGGGCGACAACCTAGTATTTGGCGCTGTTTTGCTGTATCTTTACCGCGTTATAGCCTTATTTTGTTATGCCTTCCAAAAAGTTTTACATCACGACCGCCATCGCTTACGTGAACGCGCCGCCGCACATGGGGCACGCGCTGGAATTTGTCCAGACGGATACCATTGCCCGGTACAAGCGCATGACGGGGCAGGATGTTTATTTTTTGACCGGCACCGATGAGCATGGGGTGAAGATTTATTCCACCGCCAAAAAGGCGGGGAAAGAGCCGCAGCAGCTTGTGGATGAGAACGCGGCTATTTACAAGAGCCTGAAAGACATCATGGATTTGTCTTACGACGATTTCATACAGACCACAGATAAAAAACGCCATTGGCCCGCCTGCCAGAAGCTTTGGAAAGCTCTGGAAAAAAGCGGGGATATTTACGAAAAGGAATACGAGGGGCTTTATTGCGAAGGGTGTGAAGCGTTCATGGCGGTGCGCGACCTGGTGGATGGCAATTGTCCGGTTCACCTGAAGCCGCCGGCCATTGTGAAGGAAAAAAATTATTTTTTCAGGCTTTCCAAATACAGCGAAAAAATTCGGGAACTCATCGAAACCGACCAGCTCCGTATCATCCCCTCCGAGCGCAAAAACGAATTCCTGAACGTGCTTAAAGAAGGCCTTTATGACGTCAGTTTTTCCCGCCCGCGGGAAGTGCTGCCGTGGGGGGTGGATGTCCCCGGCGATCCCGGCCAGGTGATGTACGTGTGGTGCGACGCCCTCACCAATTATATTTCCGCCATCGGCTATGGCGAAAATTCCGCCCTTTTCAAAAAATACTGGCCCGCCGATATGCATGTCATCGGGAAAGATATTGTGAGGTTCCATGCCGGCATCTGGATCGGCATGCTGCTTTCCGCGGGCGTGCCCCTGCCCAGGTCAATCCTTGTGCACGGTTTCATTACCCATAACGGCGCCAAGATGAGCAAAACATTGGGCAATGGGGTCGATCCCGTTGAAATCGCCAGGAAGTACGGAAAAGACGCGCTCCGGTATTACCTGCTCCGCGAGATACCCGTGGGCCGTGACGGCGATTATTCCGACACGCTTTTTGTGGAGCGCTATAACTCGGATTTGGCCAATAATTTAGGCAACCTTCTGAATCGCGTCCATACCCTGGTTACCCGTAACGGCATCACGGATTTTGATTTTAAAAAAGGCGGTGAAGTTTTTAAGACAAAAGTGGACGATACCTGGAGGAAATATGGGGCGGACATGGAGGAGTACAACCTCCACGAAGCCATTTTCCATGTGTGGCGGCTGATTGATTTCGCCAATAGGATTATTGACGAAACAAAACCCTGGTCGCTCCTTAAAACCGATCCGCAGGAGGGGAGGGGAGTGCTTTGCCATTTGCTGGAAGTTTTGCGCCATGTCAGCATCCTTATCAGTCCTTTTATCCCAACGGCCTCAATCAAAATGCGCCAGCAATTGGGACTTCCCCCTGAAATCGATACCAAAAACGAACAGGGCTGGGGGGCGCTTGCGGGCAAATGGAAAAAGCTGGGGGAGGCTTCGATTATTTTTCCGCGCGTGGAAACCTGAGGCCTTTTCGGAAAAGGAGTTGACATTTTTTTAAAAAAATGTTAATGTTTTTTATGCCTCCGTCAGTTGTTTTTAAAGCTAAATTTTGGTATAATATAAGGAAAATGTATCAGCAAAATAATGCGGAAAGAGCAGGGGACTCGTTAAAAAAAACCACTCTGGGTGACCGTTTTTGGCAATTCGTCCGTTTTGTGGTAGTCACGGGCATGATTTTCACCCTTTCTTTTTTCGCTATCAATTTTTCCGCCTACCGGGAAATTCTGTTGAATGAACTCAATCCGAAAGCGCAGGCCCAGGCGGAAAAAGCGCTGGAAGTTTCTATTACCCCCAAAAAGGCGGAACTTTCCTCCGGTAAATTCCTGCCTGTCCTTCCTGACACCAAGGACACGCGCAAGGTTTTTGATTGGGTGGATTTTCCTATCGCCCCCACAGACAACCGCATCATTATTCCGAAGCTCGGAAAAAGCATCCCTATTATCGAAATGGGCACTGAACATATTGAAGGCGAAAATTGGGCTGAACTGGAAAAGCAGATCCAGGGTGGGCTCCAGAAAGGCGTCGTACGCTACCCCGGCACGGCGAAGGCGGGGCAATTCGGCAATATCTTTATCACTGGCCACAGTTCCTATTACCCATGGGATTCGGGTAAATTTAAGGATGTTTTCGCGCTTCTCGCGAAACTGGAATCCGGCGATATGTTCTACATTTACAGCAAACAGGTCAAATATTCCTACAGGGTTTACAATAAAATAGAAGTCCAGCCCACCAATGTGGACGTGCTTTTCCAGCCTAAAGACAAAAAAATAGCCACGTTGATGACTTGCACGCCGGTTGGGACCGCCTTGAGAAGGCTTATTATCCAGGCGGAACAGGTTTAACAGTCCGTACAAGATACATTGTACGGGATTAAAGATTGGAGGAAAAACACTCCTCTCTTTACGTTTACAGGTTAAACTTTCATGATTCCTATCACTTTCTGGAGCGTTTTTTGCATAACGTTCTCTTCGCCGGAAAGTTCAATGCCGGCATTGACAAGCGCCATGGGCATGATGTCTTCCCTTTCCTTAATTTTTTTTGTTTCATCAATCACGGCAGGAATATCGCTCGGTCGCATAAACTGGGCCTGGGGGGCGTGGGCGAAATGGAGTTTTTTGTGCCATTTTTCGTTGTTAAGGGCGTTTTTGATTTCGGGCAGGTAAGCGCCGCCTCCGGAAAGGAGGATTTTGGAAGGCAGGACCTCGATTTGCCGAAATTCGGAAAGGGCGAGCTCCACGCCTTCAAGCCAGATTTCCGTATCGCTTTCGATGATGTCGGAAATGATTTTACGGGATTTCTGTTCCAGTTTGTCGGCCGTATAGGAAAATTTAAGTTTTTCCGCTTCCGCGATGGAAATATTGAGTTCAACGGCCAGGCGCTTGGTGAATGTCCTGCCGCCGATGGCGAACATCCGGGACCCGACCACGCAACCGTTTGAAATGACGGCGATATCCGTCGTTCCCCCGCCCACGTCAACCAAAATGGCGGAAAGGTTGCCCTCCGCTCCTTCCAAAGAATGCGAGAGGGCGTAAGGTTCGGAAATGATGCCGAGAAGTTCGACGCCAAGCTCTTCGGCGATATTATGGATGGCTCCATGGTGGGTGAGCGGCGCGAACGCGTTAAAAATAGACATGTCCACCTTTTTCCCCTGGAATCCCAATGGGTTGGTGACTTTATACCCGTCAATGCGCACGTCAACAACGGCAGTATGGATGAGCTTGATGTCGATTTCGGAATACCCGGTTTCCTCACTGAGTTTCCGGCGGGATTCGGCGAACGCCCGCCATTCCAGCTTGTGGACGATATTCCGGAGTTCCGAAAGGTTGATTTTGGCTTCATGATCTTCACGCGAATAGCTTTCGGTTGAAGTGGAGCCCTTTATGAATTCGCCGGCGATCCCTAAAACCAGCCTGGAAGGTTTGCGCTGCGCCTCGCGGCTGGCGGCCGCGATGGCTTCCTGCGAGCTTGCAAGGGTATTCGCGATATCCAGGAGCGCCCCCTCCCCCGCTTTGTGGTTTATTTTTCCGAAACCTTTGATGACAGCTCTTTTGCCGATTACTTCCCCTGTAACGCCGTGCTTTTCTTCAATCATAAAAACGGCCGCTTTCACGGTTTCAGTGCCGATATCGACAGCCAGGTAAGCCTCGTCCTGCGGTTTGCGCCTAAAAAGGTTGAAAAACATGGTTTAATGGTTTTTTTTCCTGAGAAGTTCCAGATAATACTTGTTTTCAAGATCAGACGGATTGAACCCAAAATGGCGGAAAAGCAGGAGCAGTTTTTTTCGGGCGGCCTTTGCAGAGCTTTTCGATTTTACCATGGTTTCGATTTCCAGGTAATATCCCAGGCCCGTGACGCGATTGAGTTCAATGGAAAAAGGGCCTTTGCTGAAAACTTCGGAAAACTTTTGTTTTTTGAGGGTGAGCGGGAGTCCGGCTTTTTTCATGAACCGCAGGAAAGCGGGGGGGTCTTTTACTTCCCATTCCCTTTCTTCATTGGATTCCACTCCGCCCGCCCTGGATTTGGCCTTAATCGTCATCATTCCCCTTTCCCCTTCCACCCGCAGGCGGATCATCAAGGTTTTGAAACCGGGGAAATAAAAATCTTTTTTAGCCGTTTTTTTCACAAAACGGGCCACTTTCAGGATTTCCCGTTTCAGGCGGGCGTAATCGGATTTTTTGAAAGGGGCCTTGGCCTCAACTTCATACATTAGCGTAAAATTATCTCGTCCCGATGGGCGCCGGTGCCGATAAAATTAATGGGGGTATTGAGGAGGCTTTCCAGGCGTTCAACATAATTTTTGGCGTTTTTCGGGAGGTCTTTGAATTTCCGGGCTTTGGCGATGCTTTCATTCCACCCGGGCATTTCCTCGTATTCCACTTCAACTTTTTGGAAATCCTCAAGTGAAGCGGGGATAAAGCGTATTTCTTCTCCGTCCAGTTTGTAACGGGTGCCGATTTTCACGGTCTTAAAACCGGTCAGCACGTCCAGTTTGGTCAGGTTGATGCTGGTGATGCCATTCAATGTGATGGCATTTTTGACAACGGTCGAATCGAACCATCCGCACCGGCGCGGCCGGCCGGTGGTGGCGCCGAATTCAACGCCTTTTTCGCGGAGCATCTCGCCTTCAAAGTTGGAAAGTTCCGTGGGAAAAGGCCCGGCTCCCACGCGGGTGGTGTAGGCCTTGACGATGCCGATGATATTGGAAAGGCGGTTGGGCGCGACACCAAGCCCCGTTACGGCCCCCCCGCTTATGGTGGTGGAGGAGGTGACGAAAGGGTAAGTGCCAAAATCAATATCCAGATGAGTGCCCTGGGCGCCTTCAACAAGGATATTTTTGCCGGCTTTATAGGCGTCATCCAGGTACTGCGCCGTGTTCACGATGAGCGGTGAAAGCAGTTCAAGGGCGTCCTTATAAAAATTGATTTCCTGTTCCATGTCATAGTGGAAGCCGTACGTTTTCATGTGGTGTTCGGCGTTTTCGCGCAAGCGTTTTGCGAAAGATTCAAAATTTTTAAGTTCCCCCATCCGGATGCCGCGGCGTTCGATTTTATCCGTATACGCGGGGCCGATGCCGCGTTTGGTGGTGCCTACCTTAAGGCTGCCTTTGCGTTCTTCCTGGATCTCATCAATTTTTTTATGGTATTCGAAAATAAGGTGGGCGCGGTCGGAAATGAGGAGCCGGCTTCGGGCGTCGATCCCCTGCTCTTTCAGGCTCCGGATTTCCTCGACAAGCGTGGGCGCGTGGATGACCGTCCCGTTCCCGATCAGGCAGATTTTTCCTTCATGCAAAATGCCGGAAGGGAGAAGGTGAAAAACGAACTTTTCCGCTTTGCCGTTGCGCGTGCAGATGATGGTATGCCCTGCATTGGCGCCGCCACAGGACCTGGCGATGACATCGTATTTCTCTGAAAGGATGTCCACCAGTTTTCCCTTTCCCTCATCGCCCCATTGGGTTCCTGCAATATAAACGACCTGGCCGAGCTTTTTGAGCATGTCGGCGGGTTTTTTGATGGAAAGGGGCATGGGCAATAGGTTAAGACGCGGTCGTAATAGTACCAAATGCCGCCCCCTTATTCAATCCTTTTCAGCATCTTCCGGAGCAAAAGGACAGGAAGCCCGACCACATTCCAGTAATCCCCTGCTATTTTTCTGATCCAGCCTTTTTTGTCGGCGGTTTCTATGGTCAGCGAACCGGAGCGCCCGTACCAGTCGCCGCTATCCAGATAGCGCTTGATTTCAGCGGCGTCGATTTCCCTGAAATGAATCCGTGTTTTCGCATATTGAACAAATTTTTTATTCAATAATTTGTTCACAAGCGCCAGCCCGGAATATACGTCACAGTGGGCGTTGCGGTAAAGACTAAGGACGCGTTTGGCGTCCGCGCGGCTTTTGGGTTTTCCGGCGATTTCCGCGTTCGGGAGGACTACAATCGTATCGCATCCCAGTATCCAGTCATGCGGATAGCGTTGCGCCACGGTTTCCGCTTTCCTTAAGGCGATCCGCCTGGCGACGGCAAAAGGCCGGGAAAGGCCGCTATAATGCTCATCGATGCGCGCCGGAATGGCGACAAACGGGACCCCAAGCTTTTTCAGGATTTGTTTCCTTTGCGGGCTTTCGGAGGCCAGGATGAGCGGTTTTTTCATCGGGTCATTTTATCAATTTCAAAGAGGGCCCTTTCCATCTGTTCATCAGCCATCGTCCCGGTGCCTTTGATCACTTCAATATCCGGAGTGATCCCGTTCTTTTGGATGTCATGCCCTTTGGGAGTCAGCCACCTAGCGACGGTCAGCTTCAGGCTGGAGTTGTCGAGAAAATAGTTCACTTCCTGCACGGTGCCTTTGCCGAAGCTGGTTTCGCCTATAATTTTGCCCTTGCCATGGTCTTTGATCGCGCCCGCTACGATTTCCGAAGCGGAAGCGCTGCCTTTGTTGATGAGGACAATCAGGGGATAAGAACTTAAATCCCCTTTTCCCGCGGTGGCTTGCGTGTAATTGAAATAATTGTAGGAAATGATGACAGCTTCCGAATTGGCGGGGAGGAAAAAGCCAAGCACCTTGATGGCGGCGTCCAGAAGCCCGCCGGGGTTGTTGCGAAGGTCTAAGATGACCCCTTTGATTTTCGGATTATTGGAAACGATCTCCGACACTTCCTGCAGTTCGGAAGCCGCGTTTGAATTGAATTCGGCAAGACGGACCACCATCACGTTGTCGTTTTTCACTTCATATTCAAGGGCTTTGATAATGATGACGTCGCGGATGACGTTTACCGTCACGGCCCCCCCGTTACGGTCGAGCGTGAGGGAAACGGACGTGCCTTTGGGCCCCTTAATTTTATTGACCACTTCGTAAAGCGTGAGGCCGGAAATATCCAGATCATCCACTTTTTTGATGACATCCCCCGGCAAGATGCCCGCTTTTTCGGCAGGGGAACTTTTCATCGGGGAAACGATGGTGATTTTTCCTGTTTCTTCCTCCACGGCCAGGTAAGCGCCGATCCCTTCAATCTGGCCGTCAAGGTCATCGGAAAAAGCCTGGTTTTCCTTGGGATTCAGGTAAGCCGAATAAGGGTCGTCCAGGGTTTCCGTCATGGCCCTCATGGCTTTGTCCGCGATAGCGTCGGAATCCAGCTTGTCGCGGTCCACAAAGTTGGACTGGATCAGCTGGTAGGTACTGATGATTTTCTGCAGGGGCAGGTCAAAGATATCCAGGCCGGTTGCATCCGAATCGGATGAGGGGGATTTGAGGTTCACCAGATCCATCTTATAGATCATGCGGGCCGCTTCCGCTTTACTGATCCGGCGGTAAATGCCCACATAATCCAGTTTTTGTGGGGTGATCAGGTCAAATTCCATCGCGCGCATGACCAGCGGAATGGCCGCCTTGTTGTTTTTTAGGTCCTTGTACGGCATTTCGCTGTACACATAACGCGTGGGGATGGGGATGCTCTGTGAATGGAAAAGGAGCCGGAGGGCTTCCATGAGGTCCAGTTTTTTGTAAGGCTCGGCCTTTTCATCACGTTTGTCCAGGATGCCCAATTTGATGGCTTCATCAAAGTAAGGGGCATAAGTGGAATTGTCATTGGTATCCTTAAAAGGAAGTTTTATTTTGCCTTCCGCCTTAAATTCAGGATTGTTGAGCTTGACCAGGTAGCGGATAAAATCCGACTTGGTAATGAGCGTGTCAGGCTTAAAAAGCCTCTGCTCCGGAAAAACGTCGTTCATCCTCAGATATTCCACGGCGTAAAAATACGGGGAATCCGGGGGGACGTCATCGTAAGCGAGCGCAAAGGAGGCGCAGGCGAAAAGACCGATAATAAGGGAAACGAGGAGTTTTTTCATATCTTAAAAAATTATAGCCTTAACACGTTACCATGTTATCAGATTTAAGGAAAATCAGATTTTGATGCCCGGTACAGGGAAGGTTACACAGACCTTCCGCACCTCTTCCTTGATTTTTTTGAGTTCATCAGCGTTCCCGATGGCTTTGACTGTGCGGTCAATCCAGTCGGCGATTTTTCCCATCTCATTTTCTTTCATGCCCCGGGTGGTGACAGCGGGTGTCCCCAGGCGGATGCCGGAAGGGTCGAAAGGCGAACGCGGGTCATTCGGCACGGTATTTTTATTCAGCGTGATGCCCACTTCATCCAGCGCCACCTGGGCGTCTTTCCCCGGAACGTTCTTGTTGGTGAGATCCACGAGAATAAGATGGGTATCGGTGCCGTCGGAGACCAGCTTGAACCCCCTTTTTTTGAGTTCTTCCGCCAAATGGTTTGCGTTTTTGCGGACCTGCGCGGCATATTCCCTGAATTCGGGCTTCAGCGCTTCGCCGAAGGCGACGGCTTTGGCGGCAATGGCGTTTTCATGCGGGCCGCCCTGCAGGCCGGGAAAAACAGCCTTATCAATCGCTTTCGCGTGCTTTTCTTTGCACATGATGATGGCGCCCCTCGGTCCGCGCATCGTTTTATGGGTAGTGGTCATCACCACATCAAAATAAGGCACGGGCGATTCCAGCGCCTTGCCGGCAATCAGTCCGGCCGTATGGGAAATATCGGCCATCGAGATGGCGCCAACCTCATCGGCGATTTCTTTGAATTTTTTCCATTCGATGTCGCGCGGGTAGGCCGTGTAGCCGGCCACGATCATTTTAGGCTTATGTTCCTGGGCCAGCTTGCGGATTTCTTCCATGTCCAGCCGGCCCGTTTCCGGGTTCACGCCGTACTGCACAAAGTGATACGCTTTTCCGGAAAACGCGATAGGAAGGCCGTGGGTGATATGGCCGCCATGGTCCAGCCGGAGCCCCATGACCGTATCGCCGAAATTGAGGAGCGCGAAGTAAATGGCGGTGTTGGCCGGCGAGCCGGAATAAGGCTGCACGTTCACGTGTTCGGCGCCAAAAAGTTCTTTGGCCCTCTCAATGGCCAGGTTTTCGATCGCGTCAATATTTTCCTGTCCCCCGTAATAACGCTTGCCGGGGTATCCTTCGGAATATTTGTTCGTTAAGATGGAACCATTCGCTTCAAGTACCGCCTGGGAAACATAGTTCTCTGAAGGGATGAGCTCGACGCCTTCGGATTGGCGTTTTGCCTCCTTTATCATAGCTTGAAAGAGGACGGGATCCTGTTTTTGGATGGATTCGTACATGGGGTGGAGGGTTAGCGGTTATAGGCCGCCTGGTCGGTCAGGACCAGATCGACAGGTTCATCATAAATCTCTTTGGGCACCTGGGCAAGAACCTGTTCTTCGAAAGCGAGGGCAATTTTGGGAACCGCCTTGAACGCTTTTAAAAAACGGTCATAATATCCTTTTCCCATACCCAAACGGTTTCCGCGCCTGTCAAAGGCGACACCCGGGATAATGATAAGGTCAAGCGGTGGGGCCATATCGATTTCTTCGGCGGGAACGGGTTCCGGAATGCCGTATATCCCTTTTCTAAGGGCCCGGAGGCTTGGGAAAGGCAGGGCCATGAATTGGTTTTTCCCCATCAGTTTAGGCAGGTACAGCACTTTTTCGGTCATGTGGTTTTTAAGCAAGGGCAACGTATCCACTTCGGAACCATGGGCGTAGTAAAAGAGGATGTGCCTGGCGCGCCTGAAAGCATCCATGTTTTCCAGTTTTTTCCGGATCATAAGGGATTTCGCGGCGCGTATTTTCGCCGAAAGGGCGTTCCGTGTTTTAATCGCCTTTTTGCGGAGTTCGTTCTTTTTCATGGGTTTTGGCCAAACACTTCTTCCGCCATTGTGATGACGTTCGGTTTTTCTTTCTTTTTCGGCGTATCGGCATCCGGTTTCAGGTTCATTTTTTTAAGTTCCAGCTTGATGGTGATTTTACCGCCGAAAACACGTTCCAGCGCTTTGTGCACTTCAGCCTGATTGGTCGCTTTGGCGATTTTATCCTTGAAGGTGGCGGAAGTGAAAGCCAGGTGCAGGGCGCCGTCTTCGAATTTAACGGGTTCGCTGTCCATGAAAGACATGCGGATAAAGGGGGTTTCAATATGGTCCAGGATCCTCTGCCAGTTTTCGCGGACGCTTTCGATCGTCAGATTTTTGATGGCGACCGCCCCGGTGGTTTCGGGATAGGCGGGTTCCGCGGCGGGGATAATTTCCTCTTTTTTTGTTTCGCGCTTTTTCAGCTTCGCTTCCTCTTTTTTCTCCGCGGGTGGGTTGGGTTCCTGTACCATATACCCGCAGGCTTTGATGGCGGCCACCTCCAGGGGCAATTGGGGGATGATGGCTTGGGGGATTTGCTGTTTGGCAAGGGAAAAAATGTCGATAAACCTCAAAATGGCCGCAATATGCTCTTTTTTGTCGAGGGAAAGGAGCATTTGTTCGCGGAGGTAAGCGATGAGTTCCGCCGTGAATTGGATCAGGTTCTGGCCTTGGGCGTGAATGTCGTGGATGGCTGCCAGCGCTTTCATCGGCTCTTTTTCCATCAGGCTGCGGAAAAACGTTTCAATGAGTACGGGCCCCGTCAGGCCGAGATTTTTGGCCACGTGTTCATAGCGGATAACGCCATCAATCACCATCTGTTCAAAAAGGCCGATGGCGTCCCGAAGCCCGCCGTTGGCGATACGGGCGATGAGCTTAAGGGCGTCGGCATCCGCTTCCACTTTTTCTTCAATGGCGATTTTCTTGAGGCGCTGAACGATATCATCCATTCCGATGCGCTTGAAAGTGAATTGCTGACATCTTGAAACAATGGTTTCGGGAATTTTATGCGCTTCGGTCGTGGCCAGGATGAAGTAGGCATGAGAAGGGGGCTCTTCAAGGGTTTTAAGCAGGGCGTTGAATGCCTCTTTGGTGAGCATATGCACTTCATCGATGATGTACACTTTGGTTTTGGCTTGCGAGGGCGCGAACACGATTTTTTCCCTTAGGTCACGGATTTCGTCGATTCCGCGGTTGGAAGCCGCGTCGATTTCGATCAAATCCACAAGCCGCGCCTGGTTGATGCCTTCACAAATGGCGCATTGGTTGCAGGGTTCACAATTTGCGGCAGGCGAAAGGCAGTTTAAGGCTTTGGCGATAATGCGGGCCATGCTGGTTTTTCCCGTCCCTCTTGGCCCCGCGAAAAGGTAAGCGTGGGAAAGCGCCCCGTGCTTCAGGGCGTTTTGGACGGTTTGGACCACGTGGTCCTGGCCGACGACTGTTTTGAAATCCTGCGGGCGGTATTTAAGATAAAGGGACATCCGGATTAAGTTTGATGGACTTAAATTATAATTCAATTTAAGATTAATACAAATTGAAAATGGTCTTATGAAAAAGCCTCTTTTACTCACCTTTTTTATATTGGTTCTGGCGGGTTGCGGCAGTTCGGTTCCGGGCGTTACTTTTCCCCAGGTCATGAATCCGAAAGCCGCGGTTTTTGTGGAGGAGTTTTCCGATTTGCAGTGTCCCGCCTGCGCTTTTATAAGCCCTGTGGTTACGGAAATAGTCCGCCGAAATCCCGGAATTATAAAACTTGCTTTTTACCATTTCCCTCTTTCTTACCACCCTTTTGCTTTTATCGCGGCGGAAGCGGCCGAATGCGCGGCGGACCAGGGAAAATTCTGGGAATTCATGGATACGGTTTACAAAAACCAGTCCAGCCTGAACGAGGATTTTCTGTATTCCGTCGCTGACCAATTGGGTTTAAATGCCGGCTCTTTTAAGACCTGCATGGAAACCCGCGCCAAAAAAACCGTTGTGCAGATGGGTTTCCAGGAAGGCCGCGACCGCCAGATCCCCGGGACCCCCACCCTGTTTGTGAACGGCAAAAGGGTGCAATGGGCCGGGGAAGAAGCGTTTGAAGGGTATGTGAAAGGTCTGGCCGAATAACTCACGCGTCTGTTTTTTCCCGGCAGCCGATTTTAATGGGCGTTCCTGTGAAGCCGAATTTTTCGCGCAGCCGGTTTTCCACATAACGCCACCAGGAAAAGTGGAAAGATTTGCAGCGGTTCACAAAAGCCACGAATTCCGGCGGTTCAGTGCCCACTTGCGTCATATAATAAAGTTTCGGCCGGGATTTCCCTGTGCCCGTGGGCTTATGTTCCTGCATCGCTTTTTCCATCATCTGGTTCAGCTGGGCGGTTGATATCCTTTTCTTCCGTTCGGCCTGGACAAGTTCCAGCTGATTAAAGACGACGCTCAGGTTTTTTTTGGTTATCGCTGAAGTGTAAATGACGGGGGCCCACGAAAGGAAAGCGAAATGGTAGCGGAGTTTTCCGAAAAAAGACTGGCGGCGCTTTTCTTCGGCTTCCCCATCGGGATTGATGTCCCACTTATTGGCCAAAAGGATAAGGCCTTTGCCCGCTTTTAATATGTAGCTGGCGATCTGTTTGTCCAGGTGGCCGATTTTTTCGGAACTGTCGATGACAAGGATGGCGATATCGCACCGTTCAATGGCCGCGAGCGTCCGGAGATCGCTCCATTTTTCAATTCCCCGTTCCACTTTTCCGCGCCTTTTCAGGCCGGCGGTGTCTATAAAACAATATTCTTTGCCGTTTGCGTGGACCATGGAATCCGTACTGTCCCTGGTGGTTCCGGGAATTTCGGAAACGACATGGCGGTTTTTGCCGAGGAACGCGTTGATCAAAGACGACTTCCCCACATTAGGTTTGCCCACAAGGGCCACGCTGATATGTGATTTTTCCCATTTGACCGCTGTCTGGTAGGCGGGATCGGCTTTTGTAAGAAAGCCTCTCGTTTTAAGCCGGGTGACGATTTCCAGGATAAGCTCATCGATTCCCCGGTTGTGCGCGGCGGAAATATTAAGAATGTCGCCAAGGCCCAAAGAATAAAAAAGCGCTGTTTCCGCTTCCGTTACGGGCCTGTCGCATTTGTTGACGACCAGGAGCACGGGTTTGCCCGAAGCGTTTTTCCGCAGCAGTTCCGCCGCTTTTTTATCCTCGCCCATCACGTCGGTTTTTATGTCTGCCAAAAGCACAATAAGGTCGGCTTCTTCAATGGCAATCCGTGCCTGGGCCTGCATGTCTTCTTCAATGGTGTTTTCCGCCTTGCCAAAAGTAAGCCCTCCCGTGTCCACAATATCAAAATCGATTTCGGGATGCTCTACCTTAAAGAAGATGCGATCGCGGGTGGTTCCCGCGGTTTCGGAAGTGATCGCGATGCGACGTCCCGCCATTGCATTGAAAAGCGTCGACTTGCCGACGTTAGGCCGGCCGACGATGGAAACAATAGGGGTCTTCATGGAGAGATGCGAGAAATGTGTTCCGGAGCGGATCTGCCGTAGGCAGATAAGCGAAGGACTCCGAGATGTAAAAGTACGAAAGGACTTTTACATTGAGGAGAACATTTCCCTTCTGCGGTTAGGCGCTCCTGTACTGGTTCTTTTCCTTCAGTTTTCTGTAGTGGGAACGCATGATAGCGGCCTTGCGGATACGGCCTTTGGTCGGCGCGTTGGCGTGATACTGGGTTTTTTTTGTGTCCATGACGACACGGCTCCGCTGCACGAGTTTTTTAAACCGGCTGATCAGGCGCTCGTTGCTCTCATTGGGTTTTTTGATGGCGTAAAGCATAAATACCTCCTTTTAATTAATTGCAAAGCTTAATACTTATAACCCAATTGCACTTTAAAAGCAAACTTTTTTGATGTAGCATAGGCGCATTATCATTTAATACAGAACCGTTATGGGATTTTTTGACAAGGCCAAAGACATGTACAAGATCCAAAAGCAGGCCAAACAGATCAAGGGTGAGCTTAAAAATATCCATATCGAAGCCGAACATGGCGGCGTCACCGTGGTGGTTACCGGGGAGCAGGAATTTATTGAATGCAAGGTTGATCCTTCCGCGCTTGCCGATGCCGTAAAATTGGGAAAAAGTTTTGTGGAAGCGTCCAACAAGGCCGTCAAAAAATCCCAGCAGATCGGCGCGGAAAAGATGAAATCGGTGATGGGCGGCATGGAAGGCATGTTTGGGAAATAAAAATAAATGATGAAAAAAATCGTTATCCTTCTATCGGCCCTCGCTGTCCTTTTTATTATTTTCGGGTACAAGTTTTATTCCGGCGCCGTCCGTTACGCCTTGAACCCTTTGCGTTCGGAACGCGTGATCGTTGATATCAAAAAGGGTTCGACGGCCAGCGACGTTGCCGAAACGCTTTACCAAAAGGGGCTCATCAAAAGTCCGCTTATTTTCCGTTATTACATCAGCGATAAGGGCCTTGGCGGAAAAATAAAGTCCGGCCGGATGGTCTTGATGTCCGATAGTACTCTCCCCCAAATCGTCGACACCCTTGTTTCCGGTCAGTCGGTTGAAATGCCGGTAACTCTCCTTGAAGGCTGGACTAACCGCCAAATCGGGGAATACCTGGAGGGGCTTGGGCTGACCACCGCTGACGCTTTCGCGGATTGCTCGAAAACCTGTGAATTCAAGAACAACATCCTCCCCGGCGGCTACACCGAAGGATACCTGTACCCCGATACTTATT
>JAFGNE010000028.1 GCA_016927155.1 Candidatus Peregrinibacteria bacterium | reverse complement strand
TTGTCACCTACGGTGAGGACGGCTCAAAAATCTGGAGAAGGGGATCGGCCGAGGTTACCGGGGTTCCTATATATAAGGTAAAGGATGTCGTCGACCCCACCGGCTGTGGCGACGCTTTTAGGGCGGGCGTCCTTTTTGGATTAAATCACAAAATGTCCATCGAACGCGCGGCCCATGTCGGCTCCTGGCTCGCCTCCCGCGCCGTCACCAAAGCCGGCACGCAGAACCATCGCGTTTCCAAGGCGGAATTCAAAAAATTTTTGGGAATGGCTCACGATGCGCCAGTCAGGGGCAATGAGTAAGCTATATGTATCCTATACACATACTATACTCATCGTTTCTTGGGGGCGCCCCCTGGCATATCCCAAAACGCGATAGGCAGGGGGCAGGGAAACTGCCCCGGTGAATTGATTCTCGGGCCAAAAGTGTTAAACTGAAATCATCTTGAGCTATCTCCATGAAAAGCATTTTTCAGAAATCAAATTTTCCGGAGGCGCCGGGCGGCAATCTTTATGAATGGAAAAGTGCCGAAACCGCTTTTGAAATCCCAAAAGAAGGTCTCTTTGCCATCAAAATCACTGCATCCGCCAAAAACGCGGAACAAAACCGCTCAAAAGACGATGACGACCTCCGCGTGGCCCTGGATGGTTTTGATTTTGGCAAATACGGACAAAACCGTGAAGGCTCATGGAAAGGATTCAATGTTTCGTCCAGCTGGAACGGGGCAACACTAAAAGGCGGCACAAAGACGGTTTATTTCTTCGTGAATCTGGAAAAAGGCCGGCATGTCCTGCAATTTTTCGCGGATGAAACACCTATCCTCAAGAGCATTGAAATTTTTGAAATCATCAGTTATTCATTCGAACTTTACGGCCTCCGACCTCCTGAAAGGCTCAAAAGCGCAAGAATCGGCATCCCCTGGCTCAGTTTCGTCTTCCTTGGCACGCCGAGCAAAAACATTACCCTGGGGGTCGCAACAAAAAGCGCCAAAACCAAAGGCGGGACTGACGGAGATAACCTAAAGGTAATCATTAATGGACGTATTTTCCCGAATATCCAGGCTCCCGCTTCGGACAAATACAAGAATTTCTATTTTTCAGGTGATCTGAAAGAATTCAATGTTCTCAGCGTCATCGATGAGCAGATGGCAAAACCGCTGGCGTTTGAGAACGCCGTGGAGCTCTGGTACGACGAAGAGCCGGAAATCACGGACCTGAAGGTCCGGTTTTTCAGCCAAAAGGAACTTCTGGAAAAATACGATCTGAACGATATGATCCCCTGGATTTCCGCTGAAATCCTGGCCATGGCGCTCATTTTGGAGAATCAGGGGAAAATCTATTCAGCGGAATTCCTGCGCCATTCCATGGGAAAAAACCCTGAGGCTAAAATCTATGGCCCTGATGATCCAATCGCGCGGAAAATAAAAGCGGATCCAGCTTACAGAAAAATACTCGAAAAACTTAAAGAGAAAATCAAAGGCGGGAATTTGGAGGGGGAAATCTGGCCGGACGATTTTAAGGGCGATCCCGGAATGAAAGGGGAAATCAATTTTAGCTCTTTTGATTTGGATGGCGCCATCCACGGGACCAAAAAAATAGAATACTCGGCGAGGAAGCAGGGGAATGATGGGTTTGAAGTCCATCTCACGATATTCGATATCTATGATTTTGAGCGCGAAATACTTCCCGGAATCCTGCAGGATCGAAAAGGCTTTGTCCTGCAATCGGCCGTCAACTGGTTGGATCGCCTGGAAGCCCTGGAAATCATCCATAATTTTGAGATTGAAATCCGTTTAACGGAAAATATCCATGTGCAATAAAGCGCGGCGCGGCCCCCTAATCATCATCGGGATTCTGGCGATGGCTTTCGTTTATTTTGGATTGAGCTATCAGGCCTCTTTCGAAGAATCGGCCCTTATGCCGCTTTTAGCCGCGCTGCTTCTGGCTTTTATACTCATCGGGCTCCTTTTGGGCGTCTTTATAACCTGCCGCGCTTTGGGCATGATTTGGGAAAAACCTGTGTCAGTGACCAGGAAACAGCTGATACCCCTGATGACGGCAGGATTTCTTATCGCCCTTTTGGTCAAAATTCTCGAAGCCACGGGCCTGATCGGGCCAATCAGCCTCCCTTATCATGCCATCTTGTATCCATTCGCCATCTTATGGGTTTACACGGACACTATTATTGAAAAGCTTGGCTACCATCCCGACATATTCTGGCCTGACGATGTTCCGCCTTTTCTGTGGGAAGGGGCTTTTATGTTTTTGGCCATTGCCATCTCCCTGGCCTTTTATTTGGCCTGCCGTATGTTGCGGACCTTATGCCAATGGGGGGCCAATACAATCAAATCATGCCGCATAAAGAACAACTGCCGGTCAAAATCATTATAAATTGTAATAACTTCACTATGTCCGATTGCAAAATCGCCGATATCAAACTGGCCGATTGGGGCCGCAAGGAAATCGCGCTGGCGGAAAAAGAGATGCCGGGGCTTATGGCCCTGCGCGCCAAATACGCCAAAAGCAAACCCCTCAAGGGCGCGCGCATCACGGGTTCGCTCCACATGACCATTGAAACCGCGGTGCTGATGGAAACGCTTGTCGCTTTGGGCGCTACGGTGCGTTGGTCGAGTTGTAACATCTTTTCCACGCAGGATCAGGCCGCGGCCGCCATGGCCAAAGCCGGTATCCCCGTTTTCGCGTGGAAGGGCGAAAGTCTGTCCGATTATTGGCGGTACTTGAGGCAGGCGCTCACGTTTCCCGGAGGAAAAGGCCCCGATCTTATCGTGGATGACGGCGGCGACGCCACGCTGATGGTGCACATGGGCGTTGAAGTGGAGAAAATCCCTAAGCTCGCCGCCCGTAAAACCGGAGTGGGGGATTTCGACGCTCTTCTCGCGGAGCTTAAAAAAGGCCTGAAAAATCCGAAATTTTTCCACGCCGTCGCCAAAAATATCCGTGGCGTTTCCGAGGAAACCACCACCGGCGTGAACCGCCTTTACCAGTTGGCGAAGGCTAAAAAATTGCTGTTCCCCGCCATGAACGTGAACGACAGCGTCACCAAATCCAAGTTCGATAATTTATACGGCATCCGCGAATCGCTGGCCGACGGCCTCAAGCGCGCCACGGGTATTATGGTGGCCGGCAAAGTTGTCGTGATCTGCGGTTACGGCGATGTGGGCAAGGGTTGCGCGCAGAGTATGCGCGGGCTTGGCGCTCGCGTGATTATCACCGAAATAGACCCCATCTGCGCCCTGCAGGCGGCCATGGAAGGGTATGAGGTAAAACCGCTTGAAGACGCGCTTGCCGAGGGCGATATTTACGTTACGGCCACGGGAAATTGTGACGTAATTACGGCGGCGCAAATGAAAAAGATGAAAGACCACGCCATCGTGTGCAACATCGGGCATTTTGACAACGAGATCGACGTGGACGGCCTCCTAAAAATCAAAGGAATCAAGCGCGTAACCATAAAGCCCCAGGTCGATTTGTTCACTTTTCCCGATGGCCACTCGATTATCCTGCTTGCCGAAGGGCGCCTGGTAAACCTGGGTTGCGCGGAAGGGCATCCCTCATTCGTCATGTCCACCTCTTTCTGCAACCAGGTGCTGGCGATAATCGAGTTGTGGACAAAAAAGCACGAGAACAAGGTGTACACGTTGCCCAAGAAGCTTGATGAGGAAGTGGCGCGCCTGCACCTTGATAAATTGGGCGTAAAACTTACCCGCCTTAACCCCAAACAGGCCAAATACATAGGCATACCGGCGGAAGGGCCATATAAGGCGGAAAGGTACCGGTATTGATTTTAAATTGACTCGAAGATTGCAGGCGACGTACAATACTCCCCTTATTAATCAAAATAGCATGGAATCGCTGACTGAAACATTACGCGTGAAAGTAGAAGGGGATTTTCTTGAGTTTTTGAATAACGTTATCCATTGGCCTGGCGTTACTATCGCTGAAAATAGAGAAGAGGGAATTATCCGATTGCAGGTTATGGCAGATAAGGTAAAAAAATACAGGAATTTAATTACTCATCTCGGCTGTGAAGTGATCGATGAGCCTAAAGGGTGAACAAAAAATTTGTTCGCTCTTTCCTTTTAGTCGGAATAGCCCCTGTTTGACGCGCGGATTTCTTTTGGGTAAAATTTTTCCGCTATGTCCTATCTTTTCACTTCCGAATCGGTCACCGAAGGCCATCCCGACAAGATCGCCGACCAGATTTCCGATGGCGTCCTTGATGCCATTCTGGCGAAGGATCCCAAAGGGCGTGTGGCGTGCGAAACGCTGGTGACCACCGGCCTGGTGCTGATCGCCGGCGAAATCACCACCACCTGCTATGTGGATATCCCCAAAATCGCACGGCAGGCTATCCGGGAAATCGGTTATGATGACGCGACGTACGGTTTTGACGATAAAGCCTGCGCCGTACTCACTTCCATTAAAGAGCAGAGCCCCGACATCGCCCGCGGCGTGAATCCCGGCGGGGCGGGGGACCAGGGCATGATGACGGGTTTCGCGTGCAAGGAAACTAAAGAGCTTATGCCGCTCCCCATCATGCTGGCGCACGGGCTTACCCGGCGCCTGGCGGAAGTCCGCAAGAAGAAAATTCTCACTTACCTGCGCCCAGACGGCAAGTCACAGGTTACCGTGGAATATAAGAAGGCCGGAAAGCCTAAGCGCGTGGCTGCCGTGGTGGTTTCCTGCCAGCACGGTCCCGATGTCACTCAGGCGCGCATTAAAGCCGATATCATCAAACATGTCATTAAGCCGGTTTGCGGCAAGTGGCTGGATGGCAAAACCGTTTACCACGTGAACCCCACCGGCCGTTTCATCGTTGGCGGCCCGCCCGGCGACTGCGGCGTTACGGGGCGCAAGATCATCGTGGATACCTACGGCGGCATGG
>JAFGNE010000003.1 GCA_016927155.1 Candidatus Peregrinibacteria bacterium | reverse complement strand
TGGACAAAGTGGACCAGCGCCTGGACAAAGTGGACCAGCGCCTGGACAAAGTGGACCAGCGCCTGGACAAAGTGGACCAGCGCCTGGATACCTTAGAGGTTGGGGTCCGCCATAACGGCGTCTTGATTGAAAAAATACAAAGCGATATCGGTTTGCTCGTTGAAAGCAACCAGGCTTTTCATTCCCGCGTCAGCCGCCTGGAAATGGCTGTTTTTGATTAAGCCGGCGCTAGGCTTTTTTTGGTGATTGCTGTATAGTATCACTACTTGTCTTTTAACTGTTCCCCCATGAAATCCACCTTAAAAAAACTGCCCAAATCCCAGGTCGAGATCACTATCACCGTGCCTTATGAAGAATATGAAAAAGCCGAAAAGCACGCGCTGGAGGAAATCAGCAAAGAACTCAAAGTCGAAGGTTTCCGCCCGGGGCATATTCCCGAGAATGTGATCCGCGAAAAAGTGGATGAGGAAACCATCCGCGGGGTAGCTATGGAACACTTATTGCCCATGACGTATACCAAAGCGGTGCAGGAACATAAGGCCGATGTGATCGCGCGGCCGAAAATCGATATCAAAACCCCCATCAAAAAGAAAGGCGATGAGCTTACTTATGTGGCTGTTGTCAGCGTGATGCCCGAGGTCAAGATGGGCGATTACAGGAAGATCAAGGTGGCGCGCGAACCGGTGAAAGTCGAGCCTAAGCAGGTCGAAGAAACATTGCAGATGATCCTCGACCGTTTTGCCGAATGGAAAGATGTGGCGGGGAAAGCCCAAAAAGGCCACCGCGCCGAAGTCAGTTTTGAGGGGTTCGACGAAAAGGGCGCCGCCATCGCGGGGACCGCCAGCAAAAACCACCCCGTCGTCCTCGGCGCGGGCGTCATGGTGCCCGGCTTTGAAGAGGCGATCATCGATATGGCCGTGGGCGAATCGAAAGAGTTCGACGTTGATTTTCCCAAGGAATACCATGCCGAACCGATGAAGGGAAAAAAAGTAAGGTTCAAGGCCACGCTCGGCCGTCTTGAGGAAAAAATCGCCAAGGAACTTACCGAAGAACTGGTCGAAAAAGTTATCGGCGAAAAACTTTCCGTCGCTGATTTTAAAAAACGAGTTGAAGATGACCTGAAAGCGGAAATGGAAGCGCGCGCGCGGCGCGAGCACGACGCCAAAGTGGTGCAGGAAGTCATGAAAATCACCAAAGTCGACCTCCCCGACGACCTGATTAATGAGGAACTGCAATACATGAAAGAGGAGCATAAGCAGCGCGTGGCAAAACAAGGCTTAACGTGGGAACAGTACCTCAAGCACATCAAAAAAACCGACGAGGATTTTATGAAAGACAACCGCAAAGGGGCCGAAGAACGCCTGTTGGCGCGCATGGGGGTTCAGTCCATCCTTAAGGATTCCAAAATCGACGTGACGGATGAGGAAGCGGTGGCGGAAGTGGAGAAAATGGCCGCGAAATATCCCGAAAACGTCCGCAAACAAGTCCACGACCACTACAAACCCGGCACCGAAAACTGGCGTTCTCTGAAAAACAACATGGCGGCCGACAAGTTGATCGATATGCTCTCCAAATAACCCAATAATCAGAAGAAGTTTAAGCGCTCGTTTGGTTCCAGATTTGCTTGCGTCGGAACTCGCCCCCGACAAGGCGGGGGCTCAAACACCTCCGCGTGCGCAAATCAGGAAACCAAACTCGCGCCTTAAGTGTGAGCCGGAGGATTCGGATTTTCGAAGACGAGATGTTTGAGGAGCACAAAGGGCGACGAGTTTCGAGTCAAGAAAATTCGAAACTCCGGCGAGCGCTTGTCCTCGTGTTTAAGAAATCTCCTTCACCGAAAAAATTCCCGGTACCGCCTCCAGTTTTTCAATAATCCGGTTCAGGGTTTCCACGCTGTCCACACTGGCTATGATTTCCATTTCACCCACGTCCGTGCCTTCATGGCGGATGTTTTTGATGTCCAAAATAGGCAGTTGCGCGCTGGTAAAAACATCGGCGATGTCCCTAAGCATCCCGATGCGCGACTGGCGGGTTAGAAGCAATTTGACCTCATATTCCGCCTGTTTTTCCGTGCTCCACGAGGCTTTAATGAAACGTTCGGGTTCCAGGCCGCGCAACGTTTTGCATTTTCGGCTGTGGATCGTTACCCCTTTGCCGCGCGTTATGTAGCCGATGATCGGTTCGTTGGGTTTGGGCATGCAGCAGCTGGCGATTTGGGTTTGGTAGCCTTTTTCGCCGGTGATCAGCACATCCGATTTTTCCAGTTTTACGCCTTCGGTGAGCACTTCGCGAGCCAGGGCGGCCTGCGTCGGTTTTTTCATCACTTTTTCCGCGGGCAGAACATCCTTGATCACGTTCATCACGTCCACCGAGCCGTTGCCGATTTTTTCGATCAGCTGCTGGCGTTCCCGTATGGAAAGTTTTTTGCCGAGGTGGTTTTTAAGCAGGCTCAGGTTCGGGTCCAGCGGGGGCTGGCCGAAACGTTTTAAATAGCTGTTGATCAGCTCTTTTCCCAGTTTCAAAAGCTTATCGCTGTCCTGCGCGTTGAACCATTGCTTGATGCGGTTTTTGGCATGGGAAGTCACGACAAACGAAAGCCAGTATCGGTTGGGTTGGGCGGCGTTGCTGGAAAGGATTTCCACCACTTCGCCGTTTTGCAGCTTGTAATCCAGGGGCACGATCTGCCCGTTCACTTTGGTGCCTTTACAGGAATTGCCTACGTCGGAATGCACCGCGTAAGCGAAATCCACCGGCGTGGCGCCTTTGGGCAGGTCAAACACGTCGCCCTGGGGGGTCAGGGTAAAAATGCGGTCGTGGAACGCGTCCAAATTCAGGGATTCGATAAACTCCGCATTGTTTTTAAGGCTTTCGTGCAGCTGCACCAGGCTTTGCACCCAATTCAGCTTGTCATCCGGTACGGCAATACTGCGTCCGCTTTCCTCCTTGTATTGCCAGTGCGCCGCGATACCGAATTTGGCCACCGCGTCCATTTCTTTCGAACGGATCTGCACTTCAATGGGTTGGTTGTGCAGTTTGGGGACCAAGCCGATGAGTGTGGTATGCAGGCTTTGGTAGCCATTCGGTTTGGGATGGCCGATGTAATCCTTAAAACGGTGTGATAAGGGCGTCCAATGGTGGTGTAAAACCCCCAGCGTTTGGTAACACATGGCCGCGTCTTCCACGACCACACGCAGGGCGAACACATCGTACAGTTCGTTGATATAGTTTTTTCCTTTCCGTTTGAGCTTGCGGTGGATGCTGTATAAATGTTTCACGCGGCCTTCCACCTGCGCCGGGATTTTCGCCTGCTTCAGGGTTTTTACCAAGATTGCCGTCCCCTTTTTGATGATATTTTTTTGTACGCCTGTCGCTTCTTTCATTTCCTGGGTCATGCGTTCGTAATCATCGGGGAAAAGGTACTTGAAACCCAAGTCTTCCAGCTCGTTTTTGATCCAGTAGATACCGAGACGGCCGGCAATGGGACAGTAAATCGTCAATGTTTCTTCCGCGATGCGCCTGCGTTTTTCTTCCGGTAAAAATTCCAGCGTCCGCATGTTGTGCAGGCGGTCGGCCAGTTTGATCAGGATCACGCGGATGTCCGCGGCCATGGCCAGGAACATTTTCCTCAGGTTTTCCACTTGCCTTTCCTGCCCGCGGTAATACACCGTGCCCAGTTTCTCCATGCCTTTTAAAAGCGGCAGGATGCTTTCCCCGAAACGCTCCAGCAGCTCTTCAGCGGGAACCTGGGTATCTTCCAGAACATCGTGCAGCAGGGTCACTATC
Source organism: Candidatus Peregrinibacteria bacterium (assembly GCA_016927155.1). Classification (GTDB taxonomy): domain Bacteria; phylum Patescibacteriota; class Gracilibacteria; order UM-FILTER-43-11; family UM-FILTER-43-11; genus JAFGNE01. The sequence goes on along the minus strand of JAFGNE010000003.1, from coordinate 3,543 downwards.
AGCGAATCTTCGTCCGGCTTCAGTTCCAGCAAAATGGCGGCGACGTTTAGCGGATGTTCGATGTACGGCCGGCCCGAGGCGCGCGTTTGCCCCTCGTGCGCTTTTTTGGCGAATTCGTAGGCCGCCATCACCCGCTCCTCGTTCAGGTGAGGGAGGTATTTTTTAGCGCCTTTTATAATGTCGCCGATCGACGCGGTTTTGGCCATGCGCGCGGGTGGTGTGAAGTGATTTTTATCTTACTATTTTTTCATGGGCCTTGCAACAAGTTTGGTTTGCTTTCCGCCTATAAATTAAGGTAAACTTTTTATTAAATAAAAATAAACCGCCATGGCCTCATTCAAAAAAGCAGCGAAAGCGTTCGTCACGCCCTTTATTCATGGGATGTTTGCTTTCGCCGTGTTCGGCCTCGCCTTCACCGTCTTCGCCGCCATCGTCTACCCGCCGAACCCCGCGCCCGTTACGGGGGTGGTGGGGATGTTTGTGGGGCTTTCGGATACCAAATTCACAGCGGCCTCCAATTATGGGGCGGTCAATCAATTCTGCGCCACAAAATATACCGGCTCCCATATTTGCACCGCGGCGGAAATCATCAATACCTATAACCATAATCCCAGCGCCCTGACCCCTTTCCAGACGGGCGATCAGCGCGGATGGATCAACAACGGCCCGCCCGGCTATTTGGCCACGCCCGCCAACGACTGCAACGGCTGGCAGAACGCTACTGCCGCCCGATACGGTTCCATCTGGCTCTTTGCCGATGGTCAGGCCTTGCTCCAAAACTGCAACGATCAATACCCTTTCGCGTGCTGTATGTAAAAAAACAATTTTTTAAACGCCAAAAACCAAACCGTTTATGAAAAAATTCATTGTCTCTGCTTTTTTAGTCCTTCCGGCTGTTTTTCTTTTCGCGCCCGCCCTCCCTGTTCATGCGGATGCTGTGACGGATTTGTATAATACTTGCTCCGTACAGAATCCCGAAGGCACCCTGAAATGCTCCGCGGATAAACGCTATGTTGCCGGTTCCTGCAAAACGGAAACGGAGGCACGGCCTTCCATACAGGATTGTCTTAACAGGGGGCGTGTTTTCAGCTGTCCCGCCGGCTGCACTTCCGCTTGTTCGGATTCCAATAAAAAAAACTGCAACGGCACCTGCATCACCCCCTACGCGGATGACGGTGTGGATGACGGCGTGGATGACGGAAAGACCTGCGCCGCCGCTTTCCTTACATTCAATGACTGCACGGGCAAATGCGGCTCCTGTTCCGCCGGTTACGAGCTTATTGGCGGGAAATGCGTTAATCTGGCCATGGTGGAAGGCCGCGTCGCTTCGCTGGAAGGGGTTCAGCTCTGTTTTTTTAACGAGGAAGGGAAGTATGTGGACCCGCAGGGGAATTCATGTGAATTCGACCCTTCTTCAATCAACATACGGCTTAACGCGTTTTCTTCCGCCTTGGACGCCTTGGTCCAGCTCGTGGCCGCTATATTCCCCAACATAATCAACATCACCGATGTCACAGAAATAATCAACAGCATCATTGAAGGGGATTACACCACGGCGCAGGAATTCCAGACCATGATCACGGAATTATATGAGCAGATCACCGACATCATCAATGGCGCCGCCGGGGTATCATTTGTCGGCATCACCACGGCCAAATATACGGCTGGTTTTACCGGTGCGCCAAAGGGTTACCTGGGGGCAAACGCTGTTTGCGCGGCGCAGTTTACCGGCAGCCATGTGTGCACTAACGAGGAAATCCTGGCGCTTTACAACACAGGCGTTACCCTGCCCACGTCGGGTAAAGCCTGGATAAGCGGCGGCGCGCCGGGCCATAGCGAGCCGGCGAATGACTGCCAGGGCTGGTCTGTTACCGGCAGCGTCGCTTACGGGCGCTATTGGAATTTCGAGAAAATATCCGGGTGGCTAAGCCAATGCACCCCTGATTTGTATGGCTTTGCTTGCTGCAAATAAACTTTTTAATTTATTTGATCGTTATGAAAAACCATTTAACAAAAATCTTTTTTCTCGCCGCCGTATTCGTTTGGGGCGCTTCCGCCGCTTATGCCGCCGGGTTTTCGGATTATTACAATCCCGGGAGCGCGGAAAGTTGCCCAAAAGTTTACCAGGCCTTCGACTGCAGTCCCGGGTATATTATTTCTTCCACGGGAACCTGCAAAACGAAGTCCGAAATGGATTCCAAATATGCCTCATGCCAAACTTACCAGAAAAACAGCCAAAAAATGGGCCTCCAATGCGATTTCCGCTGCAAATGGGCGGCTGATCCCAACTCCCCTTCCTGCGCCAGCCTGCATAAAACATTCGATCCTTACAACACCTCCGGCGCTTGCGGCACCTGCCTTTCCGGCTACGTGGAATACAATGGGACCTGCCAGCCCACTTCGGAGGTGATTTATGTGGCTGGTGTGGGTTTTTTAGGAAGGATGATCGGTGAAATCGGATCACAGTTTGTGAATATTTTTGAACCGGATTCGCCCGATTGCGGCAACGGCCAATTGGACGGCCTGGAACAATGCGACGGATCGCAATTCGTGCAAAATACATGCAGCGAGGCTTCCGCGGGCGTGTTCATCGACACGGGCAGCACCCTGGCCTGCACCGGCAGCTGTGTTTACGATTTCACCGGCTGCAAGCGCCCCGCGGAAACCACAGCGCTTTGCAACAACGGCTCAATCGACGTAGGCGAGGAATGCGACCCCGGCGTAAACACCCAGCCCAAAAAATGCTCGGAGATCAACTCATTTTACGTGGATGACGCGGCTCAAACGGCCACCTGCAACAACAACTGTTCCTGGCAAGTGACCCAATGCCAGTATAAAACAGGGGGGGCAACCATCACGGATCCCGAACCGCCCCCCGCGGAACAGCGCCGCCACTATTTTATCACCGCCAACAAGTACACCGGCAACCTGGGCGGCCAGGCAGGCGCGGATACCAAGTGCAATAGCGATCCCAAAGCAAGGAATGGCGTGATTTACAGGGCTTTGTTAGCTACACCAAGTCGCATCGAAAACGAACAAATCGTGTCTGAGGCGATTTATTTCGGGTCGGTTGGCGAATATTGGGAAGGGGAGGACGGATCCGGTTATATTGGCACAGACGAATATACCACCAGAACCCCGCCTAACCACGCCATGGCGCTGGAGCCTTTCCGGCTTTCATACGCGGACGCGGATGACGGGGTGAATGAAGATGAATATTGCAACTGTTATGGATTAGGTGATACGCGTGGCCTGTCGAGGGCAGGCTTTTTGGCGGGGAAAATGGGAAATGTGTCTTATGATTACGCTTACTTTTACGCACATGGATGCCAAAATACCAAAACCATTTCCTGTTCCACAAATTTGCCTCTTTTGTGCGTGGAGGACTATAAGCAAAGCGAAGCGCCGCCTCCACCCCCCTCGTGGCATTACTTCATCACTACCAACGCTTACACTGGCAACCTGGGCGGCCAGTCCGGCGCGGACGCCAAGTGTAACAGCGACCCCAACCGTATGCCAGGCCGTATATATCAGGCTTGGATA
>JAFGNE010000027.1 GCA_016927155.1 Candidatus Peregrinibacteria bacterium | reverse complement strand
ATCTGCTGACATGCCCATTATGGACGACAATAGTTATGTGAGGATAGGGGTCGCGACGAAAAATGAAGTGGGAAGAGCCGTAACTTTCCGTATAAAAACCGTGATGCTCTAAAAAATTTTTGACGTCAGAAAATCGGTAAGAATTTTGTCTTCCTTCTATAATTTTTGCAAATCTTTTTTCTTTTGCTGTCACGATATCAGAATTAAATCACTTAAATGATATCAAAATTATATCAAAATGTCAAGGTAAAATCGTCAAGACAAAATTTGAAACAAATTTTCCCATAATTCGTTATATATGTCGAGGGAGTACGGCAGTCGCGCGGCGTAGGATCACATGGCAATCACGTGAACCGCTAAATTACATCTCGGAAACAGAGCGACGTTAAACAAGGGAAACTTCAGAGATGTGAAGATTTTTTAGAATTTAACGCCAACCATATGCGCAACGAACAACACATCGTACCTTACGGCGATAAATGGGCTGTAAAGGGCGCAGGAAATCATAGGGCTACCTCGCTTCATGATACTCAAAAAGAGGCTATCGAAGCAGGTAGAGATATAGCCATTAATCAAAAGTCGGAACTAGTTATTCACCGACCTGACGGCACGATAAGGGACAAGGATAGTTATGGCCACGATCCTTGCCCTCCTAAAGATACGAAATTTTGATTCTTAGTTGCTGTACTCCTTCCACTCCTTGATCCTCAAATCCTCCATCTTATATTTCTCCAGCGCCCGGACCAGCGTTTTGGCCACCTGCACGTTGGTAATGAGCGGAATGTGCCTGTCCACGGCCATGCGCCTTATCTTGTAGCCGTCCGTCATTTCGTCATGCGCGTAACGCGTGGGAATAACTACTGCTAAATCAATTTGGTTGGCTTTGATATATTCGGCAATGTTCGGGCTTTTATTGGCGGAAACTTTGTAAAGCTTGGCCGCCTTGATGCCGTTTTCTTCCAGGAATACCGCCGTTTTCTCCGTGGCGGAAAGGGTGAAACCGAGCTCCGCCATCAGTCGCGCGGTATGCAGCATATCCATTTTATCCTCGGGACGGCCCACGGAAAGGAGGACGTGTTTTTTGGGCAGTTTGTTGCCAACGGCGACAAAGCCTTTCAGGAAGGCCTCTTCCAGATCGTCGCCAAAGCAGGCCACTTCGCCGGTACTCGCCATTTCCACGCCAAGAACCGGATCGGCCCCGCGTAGGCGCGGGAAAGAAAACTGCGGAAATTTGACGCCAACGTAATCCAAATCCACCGTCTGGTAGCGGATATGCGTATCGGCCTTGCCCAACATCGCCTTCATCGCGATTTCGATGAAATTGTGCTTGGTGACTTTGGAAACAAAGGGGAATGAACGGGAAGCGCGCAGATTGCATTCGATTACTTTCACCTCATTCTGCTTGGCGAGGAATTGGATATTGAAAGGGCCGGTGATATTGAGTGATTTCGCAATCTCTTTTCCGATCTTTTTCACCCGGCGAAGCGTTTCGAGATACGTTTTTTGAGGCGGCAGAACGATGGTGGCATCGCCCGAATGCACGCCGGCATTTTCAATGTGTTCGGAAATGGCGTAGATAAGGACTTTGCCCTTGTTGGCTACCGCGTCCATCTCGATCTCGCGCGCGCCCACCTCGAACTTGCTGATGACAACCGGCGCTTCCGTGCCCACTTTGACCGCTTTGCCAAGGAAGGCTTTAAGCTCATCGCCGTTATGCGCCACGCTCATGGCCGCGCCGGAAAGGACATAACTGGGACGGACGAGAACGGGATAACCCACGCGTTCCGCGAAATGGACCGCGTCTTCGATTTTCGTAAACGCTTTCCATGAAGGCTGATCTACTTTAAGCGAATCCAGGAGCGCGGAAAATTTGTCGCGGCTTTCGGCCTGATCAATGCTGGCGACAGACGTTCCCATGATCCTGACGCCGGATTTGTGGAGGCGGTTGGCAAGATTGTTCGGAATCTGCCCGCCCATAGAAACCACAACACCATCGGGTTTTTCGTAATCATAAATATCCAACACACGTTCCCAGCTAAGCTCATCAAAATAAAGCTTGTCGCACTCGTCGAAATCCGTGCTCACCGTTTCAGGATTGTAGTTGATCATAATCGCCTCGTGGCCGGATTTGCGTAAAGTTTTGACAGCGTTCACACAACACCAGTCAAATTCCACAGAAGAGCCGATGCAGTAAGGCCCGGAGCCGAGGACGATGGTTTTCTTTTTCTTCGATTTAAAATCAACGTCATTCTTATCGCCCCAGTAGGTGACGTACAAATAATTCGTTTTCGCGGGGAATTCGGCGGCAAGCGTATCGATTTGTTTTATAACGGGCAAAACCTTGAGCTGTTTGCGGTATTGGCGAACGGCAAGCTCATCTTTCACGCCCACAAAATCAGCGATTTGCCTGTCGGAAAAACCGTTCTGCTTTAAGGTGCGCATCAGGCTAACATCGATTTGCTTGAGTGATTTAAAAACTTTCGTTTTTTTCTCAAGGTTCTTGATATTTTTGATTTTGCCCAAAAACCAAGGGTCAACACCGGTCATTTTATAAATTTTTTCGACCGTCATTCCCTTTCCCAACGCTTCGCCCAGAGCGAAAATACGGCGGGGTGTAGGTGTTTTTACGGCTTCTTCAAGATTATCGAACTTAAAGGGGTGGTGGGTTAGCCCATAGGAACCAATCTGGATCATGCGAAGACCTTTTTGCAAGGCTTCCTCAAAGTTGCGACCTATGGCCATCACCTCGCCAACGGATTTCATTTCGCTTGTGATTTCCTGCGCCACCTTGTGGAACTTATTCAGGTCCCAGCGCGGGATTTTAAGCGCCACGTAATCGAGCGCCGGCTCAAAACAGGCGCAGGTTTTTTTGGTGACGGCATTCGGCAGTTCCGGCAGCGAGCAGCCCAGTCCCAATTTGGCGGCCACATAAGCCAGCGGATAACCGGTGGCCTTGCTGGCCAGCGCGGAGGAACGCGAAAGGCGCGCGTTCACTTCGATGACGCGGTAATCATCGGACTTCGGGTCGAGCGCGTACTGGATGTTGCATTCGCCGACGATTTTAAGGTGGCGGATGGCCTTAAGCGCGATATCCCTCAATTTCTGATATTCGTAATTGTTCAGCGTTTGGCTTGGCGCGATGACGATGGATTCGCCCGTGTGGATACCCAGCGGATCCAGGTTTTCCATGTTACACACCGTGACGCAGTTATCCGCGGCATCGCGCACCACTTCGTATTCGATTTCCTTCCAGCCTTTCAGGTTTTCTTCAATCAAAACCTGTGATGAACCGGCAAAGGCTTTTTCAAGCAACACATCCAGTTCTTTCTCGTTCATCGCGCCGCCGGAACCAAGCCCGCCCAGCGCGTATGCCGCGCGGACCATAACGGGATAACCGATTTTTCCGGCCGCTTTTTTCGCGCCGGCAACCGAAGTGCAGGAGTAACTGCGGGGCGAAAGGATGCCGATTTCATTGAGGGCCCGCTTGAAAAGCTCGCGGTCTTCGGTCAATTCAATCGATTTTACCGGCGTACCCAAAATTTTAAGGCCGTATTTTTTCAGAATCCCCGTGCGATCCAGTTCCACGCCGCAATTCAATGCTGTCTGCCCGCCGAAACTAAGAGCAATAGCATCGGGCTTTTCCTTCTTAATGACCTCTTCCACGAAATAAGGTGTAACAGGTAGAAAATAAATCTTATCTGCCAAGCCCTCGGATGTTTGATTCGTCGCGATGTTGGGGTTTATCAAAACAACTTTAATCCCCTCCTCTTTGTACGCCTTAATGGCCTGCGAACCGGAATAATCAAACTCGCCCGCCTCGCCTATTTTAAGGGCGCCGGAGCCGAGCAGGAGGACTTTTTTGATGGGTGACGGTTTTTTCATGGATCCATTTCGATTCCTGACTATTTTAATGTTATTTGACCTTCTTTTCAATACCGTTTCGTTGTATCTTTAACCCGTAAAAAAGCGTCATGAAAATCATCCCTTACAATAAAAAAACATTGGCCGAAGCCGTGAAGGTTTTAAAGAAGGGCGGTGTTATCGCGCATCCGGCGGATACCTGCTACGGGCTGGCAGGCGACCTTGGAAACGTTAAGGCGCTAAAATGCCTGCAGACTATTAAGGGTCGTGACAGGTTAAAACCCATGAGCGTGATGTTCCCCAGTTTCATGAAGCTTAAGCTGAAGGATTATGTGAAGTTAGATGATTTTTCGTCTTTCGTCATTGAACAGCTCCTGCCCGGACCGGTAACGCTGGTACTTCCCAAAAACGGCAAAATCCCCTTTTACTTTTTTCCTGATAACCCCACGATCGGCATCCGGATCCCTTATGATGAAATGACCCAGAATATCCTGCTCGCCTTCGGCGGACCGCTTATTACCACCAGCGCCAATCTTTCCAGCGAACCGGCTTGCTGCGCGTGTACGGACGTAAAAAGGGTTTTCAAAGGCGCGCCCTGCTGGCCGGATGTTATTTTTGAAGGCGCGGTGAAAAATCACTGTATGCCCTCAACGGTGATTTCGGTTGAAAACAAAAAAGTGAAAATCCTTCGCGAGGGGCCCATGACCAAAAAACAGGTGGAGGAAATCCTCGGCGTTAAGGTAAAATAACAGCAAAACCCTCTAAAAATATGTTAAGAACACAAACCTGCGGCGAACTTAACGCCAAATCGGAAGGAAAAACAGTAACGCTCTGCGGCTGGGTCAATAGGAGGCGCGACCATGGCGGCGTGATTTTCATCGATTTACGCGACCGGTACGGCCTTACCCAGATCATCTTTGACCCGAACTTCAATAAGGCCAGCTGGGAAACGGCTGATAAAGTGCGCCCTGAATTTGTTTTGAAAGTGACGGGCGAAGTACGCCATCGGATCAAGGGCATGGAAAACCCGAACATGGAAACGGGCGAGATCGAGGTTTACATCACGGAAATTGAGATACTAAACAGCGCCAAAACGCCGCCTTTTGAAATTGATGACGAAAAGGCGCTGAACGAGGAACTGCGCCTTACCTACCGTTACCTCGACCTTAGACACACGCGCCTGCAAAAAAACATCGTTTTGCGCCACCAGATGATCAAGGCGATACGGGATTACATGGATAAGGAGGATTTTTTGGAAATCGAGACTCCCATCCTTATTAAGGGCACGCCGGAAGGCAGCCGCGAATATCTGGTGCCATCGCGCCTGTACCCGGGCAAGTTTTTTGTGCTGCCCCAAAGCCCTCAGCAGCTGAAGCAGCTTTTGATGATCTCGGGCTTTGACCGCTATTTTCAGATCGCCCGGTGCTTCCGCGACGAGGACCAGCGCGGCGACCGCCAGCCGGAATTCACCCAGCTGGACGTGGAAATGAGTTTTGTGCAGGAAAAGGACGTGCGCGATAATTCGGAGAAATTGCTTATCGAACTCACCAAAAAATTCGCGCCAGGCAAAAAACTCTTCAAAAAGCCGTTCCCTGTTCTTACCTGGAAAGAGGCGATGGACCGGTACGGTTCCGACAAGCCCGACATCCGTTTTGAAATGGAAATAGCGGACATTTCGGATATGGTGAAGGAAAGCGGTTTCAAGGTATTTTCGGACGCGGTGAAAAACGGCGGGGTGGTGAAGGCGCTTTTAGTGCCGGGTGCCGGTGAAAAATTCGCGCGCCGCGAGATTGATGAGATGGAAGAATTGGCCAAAGCCCATGGCGCCAAAGGGCTGGCGTATTTTGTTTATGAAAAAGAAGGCATCAAATCCCCTCTTATCAAGTTCCTGAAAGAGGAGGAAGTTACGGCCATCACCAAAAAGACGGGCGCGAAACTGGGTGACATCGTCTTCTTCGGCGCGGGCAAATATGAAATCGCCTGTGAATCACTGGGGCAGGTGCGCCTGGCTTGCGGGGACAAATTCAATTTGCGCGACCCCAACGTGTTCGCCTACCTGTGGGTGAACGAGTTCCCCATGTTCGAAAGGGACAAAGAAACCGGAGAGCTCAATGCCAAGCACCATCCCTTTACCCGGCCGATGGACGAAGATAAGAAATTATTGGAACAAGAACCTGAAAAAGCCCGCGCGATGGCTTATGACATTATTTTAAACGGCTGTGAGCTGGGCGGCGGAAGCATCAGGATCCATGAAGCGGATCTACAGCAAAAGATCTTCAATATCCTCAAAATCACGCCGGAACAGGCGGAAATACGGTTCGGCCATATGCTCCAGGCTTTCAGCTACGGCGCGCCGCCCCATGGGGGCCTGGCTTGGGGTTTGGATCGTTTAGTGATGATTTTTGCCGGTGAACCCAACATCCGCGAAGTCATCGCTTTCCCGAAAGACCAGAAAGCCAAAGACCTGACCCTCGGCGCGCCGTCCTCCATTCCCGAAAAACAGGTGGCGGAAGCGAATGTCCAAATCCTGAAAACCCAATAACCTTAAAAAAATATGGCCAGAGAAGAATTGACCACCAATGAAAAAATCGACCTGATACTAAAATACCAGAAAAGCGCGCGGCGCTGGGCCGTTTTCCACGGGATTATCAGTTTTATCTTCTTCCTCGTGTTCATCGTCCTGCCCGTTGTCGGCACTTTTTACCTTTTTGATTATATTAAATCTTCCGCCGAGTCCGGAAAATATGACCAATATATCGAACAGATCAGAACGGGCCAGGACCAGCTAAAACAACTGCCGGAACTTTTGAATAAGTTGCCGAAATAAATTTAGGATTCCTCTTCCCCTTCTGTCGCCTCAACGATCTCCCCGCGATAAGACACCCTGTTCCTGCCGGATTTTTTGGCGACAACCATTTGCCCATCGGCCTCTTGCCGGGTCCGGTCAAAAACATCCTCTTCCGTATCCGGAAAATCAGCCACGCCGATACTGGCGGTCAGCGGAATGCGGAGCAAGACAATATGGAAATCAGTATCACGCGGGTCATGGAGCACTAATTTGAGACCACGGCCTTCTTCATACGAAATAACACCGTTTCTCTTCCGCAACTCATTAAAACGCTGGCAATCAATCACGTGCAGCTTTCCGTTGCCGTCATTCCCCCCTTCCGCCCGGACATGGCGCATCAGGTAAAGGGGGTTTTCTTCAAGCATCCCGCGGATACGGAGGGCCGGCGGCAAAGCCTGTTCACCGGAAGTATGCCTGAAGATGACACCGATTTCTTCACCCCCGAAACGGACACGCACATCACCGTTACGGGTTCTTAAGGCACTGGTAATGATCTCCGAAACATGGACAAGGGCTTCATCACCCACGTCCTGGCCGTATTGTTTGTTCACGGGGCCAAAATAATCCAGATCAATAAAGAGCATGACTGTCTGAACATCTTGGTTCTCCCCCATCTCCCGCAAAATATCCTGTTGCACTTTCTTATAAAGCTTTGTGCCGGATTGGTTACCAACGTGGATGAATCCGGCCATCAGAGAATCATAGCCACTCCCTTCCAGTACTTTTTCGGTTTTGGCGCGGTTGATGAACGCCTGCAGGGAAAGGATAGCGCTGTATTTGATGAAATCGGGAATTTTGCTTCCTTCCAAATCGCCGCAAAAGGAATCCGCCCTATTTTCCGGATAGGTATACCGGACGAACCGGATAATTTCCTCCGAAGCGCGCGCGATGAGCTCCAGCAAAGCGCCCGTTGGCCCGCCTTCCTTATCCAGCCACAGGCTGTTGTCTTCACCCGGCACAAAAAACGGGCTTTCCTCAAGAGAAAGGGATAAAACTTCCTCAAAAGCATCGGCAATCAGACCTTCAACTTTCTGCAGGGCCTTTTCATACAAATGACGCTCGGAAGTCTCGGCTTCGCCTGGCGGCAATGGCTCCCCGTTTTTATAGACCAAAAACCGCGTCACCGCGGAATTTTCCGGATCCCGAAAACACATTAAAATCTGTGAGGGCATTAGAGGGCAAAATTTATTAGGAAAGGATTATGGCTTTTTATCCTGGGACAATGCCTTAAGAATTCTGTTTCGCGGGTCACCCCCTTCGGACTTATCGGTATCGGGAGCCTGCTCCAGGGCCTTTAAAATTCGTCTTTTTGTATCAACCCTGATCTTTGGTCCGCTTCCTTTTTCATTATCACCCCCCTCAGGATCGCGCTCTAATATCTGAGTTTGAGCCAAGCGACCGCCTTCACGCACTGCTTCCTGTATTGGCGTTAATTTTTTTGGCATATTTCAAGTAAATAAAATGGTTCGTCAATTTATCATGATTCTAAAAAACCGGCAAGCATTTAAACAGCTCCACTTTTTGTTTTTGTTTTTGATGATGTTTTAACCGCAAAAACCCCTTCCAACCGCTACGCAGCCGATAAGTGTTGGCCGAAATGGCTAAAGGAGTTCGCTTTCATAATGTGGTTTTATTTTTATCCGTTTCAGGTTAACACGAAAAAAACAGTTACGCAAATTTTGCCACATGTCTTTTTTGCCGCCTTTTCTTTTGTTTCCGCACCTTTTCCGCCTCATGATTTTTCGGCGAATCCGGATCTAATTTGTAAAGAAGCTCCCGCAAAGCCAGAATCCGGTTCATGCTCCGGTCGCGGAATCCCCGGTAACGCACCAGCGTGCCCGTGGGTAAATGCTTAAGCTGCACGTTGTTACTGGTTTTGTTGATCTTCTGCCCGCCCCTGCCGCCGCCTTTCACAAACTTTTCCTCAACATCAGCTAAATCGACACCGAGCCGATTTATCATGCTCAGGATTTCCTTATACTTCGCGTCGGTGAGTTGGGATTGGGGCGGCAGGTTCATGTTCAATCAGCCTAAACCTGTGAGGAATGAGCACTTTTGCCGACCACTCCAACCATGGCGGTAATCCTTTGCCTTTTCTCGTTTGCCAATCTGTTCCGTTCTTTATCTAATGCCCTTTGGGCGTTGAGCCATTCGGCCGGACTAATTCCCATCTCATTGAGAGTATTCAGCATCAATTGAAACGGCGAGTCGAAACCCGCCTCAGGCGGCGGAACAATGCGATGTTCTCTAGTCACTTCCGGCTCACTGGATTCCGGCACAGGAGGCAGGGATGATTTTTCAAGTGTCATATTTTGTTGTTTTTTTACCTTTTTAACATATATTTTATAACATTTTTTTTGAATTTCTCAAACTTATTTTCCCTGATTGCCTCACGGATGTCTTTCGTCAGCTTGTGGTAAAAGGCCACATTGTGAAGCGTGCAAAGCCGGAGGCCCAATATTTCGCCCGCCATGACGAGGTGGCGAAGATACGCTTTGGAAAAATTTTTGCAGGTATAACAACCGCAATCCGGATCAAGCGGCTTCATGTCGTTCTTGTATTTTTCATTCTTAATTCGGACGACCCCGCGGGACGTATAAAGATATCCGTGGCGCGCGTTCCTTGTGGGCAAAACGCAATCGAACATATCAATTCCCCGCTCCACAGCATTAAGAATATCTTCCGGCGTGCCAACGCCCATCAGGTAACGGGGTTTATTTGAGGGTAATAGCGGAACCGTTGAATCAAGTACTTTGTACATCAGCTTGTTCGGCTCACCAACGGAAAGCCCGCCGATGGCGTAACCGTCGAAATCGATTTTTATCAATTCTTCCGCTGACTTTTCGCGCAAATCCGCGTGCATGCCGCCCTGGACAATGGCAAAAAGCAGATTTTTGGATTTACCTTTAGCTTTTTTGCACTTCACCGCCCAATCGGACGTGTAGGCAACGGCCTCTTCCACTTCTTTCCGTTTGGCCGGATAGGGAGGACAGACGTCGAGACACATCATGATATCACTGCCCAATTTTTTCTGGATATCGATCGCTTTTTCCGGCGTGAGGAAAATCTTTTTCCCATCGAGGTGCGATTGGAATTCCACGCCATCCTGTTTCAGTTTCCGGATTTTTGATAGTGAAAAAACCTGGTAGCCGCCGCTATCGGTAAGAATCGGCCCATCCCAGTTCATGAATTTGTGGAGGCCACCCGCCTTTTTAACGGTATCTTCGCCAGGGCGGAGATGGAGGTGGTAAGTATTGCCCAGCAAAACCTGGCCGCCCAATTCGCGGACCTCTTCAGGCAACAGGCCCTTCACGGCGCCGGCAGTGGCAATCGTCATAAAAAAAGGGGTTTCCGCCTTGCCGTGGGCGGTTTTAAGAGTACCAAGACGCGCCTTGCCGGAGGTTTTGATGAGTTTAAACACGGCATCACTATAGCAAATTCCTTTAATGTTTGACAAAATATATATTTATATATAAAATAATAACCTTTTT
>JAFGNE010000026.1 GCA_016927155.1 Candidatus Peregrinibacteria bacterium | reverse complement strand
TCTGTATGATGACATCGCCTGTCCTCACGTCGGTCCCGGCCAAAGGGGAACCCGGAAGGATCTCATGGACAAGAAGTACTTTCTGGGCCTCCACAACGCCCTGTTCAATGCCGCGAGCCAGATCCGCGTCGGTAACCATAAAAGGCTTCATGCCAAAAGAAAAACCGACAGTGATGAGCATCCAGGCCAGCACAAAATTCATAAAAACACCGGCCAAAATAACGGCGGAGCGGGCCCATTTGGTTTTGGAGGCAAAGCTTTTCCTGTCACGGAGAACCTTGGGGTCATGGCTGTCTTCCCCGAAAAGCCGCACAAAACCGCCGAAAGGGATCCAGTTGAAAGAATACAGCGTGCCTTTTTTATCCTTAAAAAGTTTCTTTGCCCGCGGAGGCAGGCCAATGCCGAATTCTTCCACCTTGATGCCCGCCTTCCTCGCCGCGAAAAAATGCCCCCATTCATGGACAAGGATAAGAAGGGAAAAAATGACAATGAAAGCGATTACGGTAAGAATGATCATAAGAAATTACAAAAGGATTAAGGCAGGTGATTCGGGTCTTTCCTTGCCCTCACGCTTGCGCTTGCCGCTCTTAAACGGTCATCACATCTTTCTCTTTTTGTTTGGCCGCGTCTTCGACCTTTCCGTTAAAATCATCTACGATTTTCTGCATCTCTTTTTCCATGCCGGAAAGCACGTCTTCGCTTATATCTTTCGCTTTTTCCATTTCCTTAAGCTGGTTCATGGCCTCATGTCTCAGGTTCCTGATGGCGATACGGGCCTCTTCGGCATACTGGTGCACGATTTTAACAAGTTCCTTACGGCGTTCTTCGGTAAGCGGCGCGAGGGTGATACGAATGACCACGCCGTCATTTTTAGGATTAAACCCCAAATTGGAAGCAATGATCGCCCTTTCAATAGCCTGTAACTGGTCACGGCTCCAAGGCTGGATGGCGATCTGTTTGGATTCGGGGATGGAAATGGTGGCCAAACCTTTAAGAGGCATCATGGTGCCGTAACTTTCTACCATAATGCCTTCCACCAGGCCCGGATGGGCGCGACCGGTTTGGAGCTTCATGAACTGCTCATGCAAATGGTCGATGGCTTTCTGCATACCGGTTTTAGCGGTAAGGATGATTTGATCGGGCATAATTAAATTTTTAAAATTTTAAAATCTGTCACTTATCATTTCATTGAACCAAAGTGCCTACTTTCTTTCCCATCGCGGCGTCAAGGATCGCGTCTTTTTTATGCATATTGAAGACAACGACTTTTATTTTGGCTTCGCGGCAAAGCGAAAAGGCCGTCTGGTCCATCACTTTCAGGTTTTTTTCTATGGCCTTATCATAAGAAAGATTATCGTATTTTTTCGCGTTTTTCACCTTTTCGGGGTCTGCCGTGTACACCCCGTCCACTTTGGTAGCCTTTAAAATGACATCGCAACCGAGTTCAATGGCACGAAGCGCCGCCGCGGTATCGGTGGTAAAATAAGGGTTCCCCGTGCCTCCCGCGCAAATCACGATGCGCTTTTTCTCCAGATGCCTCTCGGCGCGCCTCCTTATATAAGGCTCCGCGAGCTGGGGAAGGTCAATGGCTGTGGTGACCCTGCAATTTACCCCCAAACGTTCAATGGCCGTTTGCAGGGCAACCCCGTTCATGATGGTAGCCAGCATGCCCATGTAATCGGAAGTGGTGCGCTCAATGCCGGCCTCTTTCGTATCGCGGTAACGCCAAATATTCCCGCCGCCGATCACGATGGCGACTTCAATTTTGTGCTTATGCAAATTCACGATTTCTTTGGCGATCTTATTGAGGGAAACGGTATCGATCCCCTCCCCTTTTTTATCTCCCAGCACTTCGCCGGAGATCTTCAGCATGATGCGTTTGTAGGCTTTAGCCATAGGTTTATTTTATGCCTCATGTATCTTATCCCGAAGCGCGGGGGCGGGTCAAACTTTTTGGATTGAGAAAAAAAAGGGGGCAGGACAAGTCCCGCCCCTCCTGGTTCCGGGCGGCTATTTCTTTTTGGCGGCCTCCTTTTCCGCTTTCCTGTACTCCGCTGCCCGCGGATGCGGATATCTGAAACCAAAATCACGGCACAGGCCCTCCCGAATAAGGACAAGGCCGAAATCCCGGCCGTCTTTAAGCCGAACGTAGGACAAAAGCCGGTTGTTTTGGTCGCGCTCGAACTTGCCTGGCGGCTCAAGGACAATCGTCTGGCCGTCCAGAAGCGTTTTGGCGCGCTCGGTCGCCTTCTTTCCCTTGGGGATCTGAAGACTGCAGGCGGTTTCCCCGTCGCGCTTGCATTTTTTGTTGGCCTTTGACTCGGGGCAGTCAATGCCCTTGACTCGTATCGTGTCGGGAATGCCGACACCGGCGTACTCCACCTTGAAGGTGTCGCCGTCGGTAATCTTGGTTACCTTGGCCGATATGGTAATCGGCATTTCACCCCGCAAAGGTTGCGCCGAAATAGCGAAACCGATGACAACCGCCGCCAAAATAAAATTCCTATTAAACATAGCTCCCTCTCTTTCTTTCGGTAAGAAAATCGTTACCCGGAACAGCTGACCATCAGCCGCCCCGGACTTACTTCGGGGCACTCATGGCCAAAAAACGGATAACGATAAACGGTTATGGAAAAGAGCAGCTTCGGCAAAAGATGCTATAACAAAAATCTATCTGAGTCAACATACGCCTATTTCGGTTGCGCCATCGCCTCCACTTTCTCTTCGAGCTTCTTCACCTCATCTTTAAGCCAACCGATCTCTTTTTCCTCCTCTTCAACCCGATTGATCAGCGTCGAAATTTTCTTTTCCTCTTCCTGTCCGGCAATCCGGGCGGGAACGATAATCTTCTCTTCGCGTAAACGTTCCTCTTCCTGTTTTTGCAGGTCGGAACGGTAAGCGGGCGTAACGTGTTCGGGTTTCACCAGCCGGATGGCCGTATGTTTGAGCACATGCCACATCTTTCCAAAACTGTTGCGATGCACTTTACCCTCCGCAAGATCACCGATAACAGGAAGAGGATACACATTCCCCATGGCCGCCTGGATAAAGCCAAACACACAGAGCGCTAAAACGACATATTCGCCATAACGGAATGGTGCGTAAGGCCAAAAAAGCAGGGAAAACGCGAACAGAATTGACCCCTGCTTGGCATGATACTGAATATAAGGACTTTCACGCCGGGCAAGCAGGATGATGAATGAAAAGACCCAAACGTAACTCAGAGCGGCCAAATCTTTATTTTTCCGTATATCCTCCGGGGTAATTTCCAATCCTTTCATTTTTAAAGGGTGAATTTTTTCTGCTGTAAAATATGGCGCGCTTTATCGGAGGCGCGGCGTGAGGCGGATTCGATGGTATTGCCCGCCTGTTCGGCCACAAAGGCCATCAGCCGGAGTTCGTCGTCTTCATAGCGCTTATCGCCAAGCTCACGGCTCAGGATGATGATGCCCGCGTCCTTAAGCGGCACAAAAAGAAATTGGCTATCGCCCTGGCTGGCGATATGGGGTTTTTTAAAGCTGAAATTGGCAAGCATCGATTCGTCCATGGCGGGCGAAGTGCTGTAAACCACACGGTAGGAATTGCTAAAGGGGTTCCTGATGAACAGGATGCCGTCACGGCTTTCTAAAATGGCTTTCAGCCGTTCAATAAGCGCTTTGGCCAGGTTAACAAGGTCATCCTGGTATTGCCCCATCAGCTTATTGAGCTCATAAAGCGCCAAAAGTTTGATGTTGGTCTGGTTCAGGCGGTGGTTCACGGCCGTCATCACCGAAAGCAGGAAATCAACGCCGGTTTCCGGGTCTTCTTTGAGCAGGGCGTCAAAATCATCTTTGGCCAAAGTGAGCAAAATAACACGAGTCAGCGCGCGGGCGGTGGCCGGTTTCACCACAACGCCGGAAAGCACGCCTTCACCAAGAATTTCTCCGGCAGTGAGTTCCGCGATCACCTTATCGACGCCCTCGCTCGTTTTTTTGCTGATTTCGATTTCCCCGCTCAGGACGATATACAGGTTCCTGTCTTCATCCCCCTCATGAAAAACCGCTTCATTCTGCTCAAAACGACGCTCCTTCATCAGGTGAAGGATTTTCTGGATTTCAATAAGAGCCTTTGGTTTTACGGGGGTGGTTTCCATTAAACGGTTACAAGTTCGCGGAGCCGGCCCTGCAGGTATTCCGGGTCGGTGGCTTTGGAAAGCGCTTCTTCGGCGGTAATAAGGCCCGCCTTGTAGAGTTCTTCAAGTGAGCGGTCCATCAGCACCATGCCTTCCTGGCTTCCCACCTGCATCACGGAATAAAGCTGGTGGGTCTCGCCTTTAGAAATACAGTTTCTTACCGCATCGTTGACAACCATAATCTCGCGCGCGGCCACCCGCCCCTGGCCGTCGGCACGGGGAACAAGCACCTGGGAAATCACGCCTTTCAAAGTCCCGGCAAGCTGCGCGCGGATCTGCTGCTGCTGGTAAGGCGGAAAAACATCAATGACCCTATCCACCGTATGCGCCGCGTCGCTGGTATGCAGGGTGGAAAAAACCAGATGCCCCGTTTCCGCCAGGGTGATAGCGGCGGCGATGGTTTCCAGGTCGCGCATTTCACCCACCATCACCACATCCGGGTCTTCCCGGAGCGCCGCGCGGATGGCGTTGGCAAAACTGTGCGTGTGGTTATTTACCTCGCGCTGGGTGACAAGGCTTTGTCTTCCTTTATAAACAAATTCAATAGGATCCTCAATCGTGATGATATGGGCCTTCCTATTGGTGTTGATATAATCAATGACGGAAGCCATCGTGGTCGATTTGCCCATGCCCGTGGGCCCCGTAACAAGAACCAGGCCATTGGGCTGCATGGCCAGCGCTTTTACGGTATCACCCAGCCCGAGTTCATCAATGGTCGGGATCTCCTCGGAAATCATGCGGAAAGCGACCGCAGGGCCGTTTTTTTCCTGGAAAATATTCACGCGGAAACGGCTCACTTTGCCGATATGGTAAGAAAAATCGAGCTCAAGCTCCTGCTTAAGGCGCTCTTTCTGCTCAGGGGTCGTGATGGCGTCAATAACACCCTGCACATCATCCCAAGTAAGCACCTCACGGCTATCCATCGGAGAGATATCCCCGTTTTTCAGGCGTATCATGGGCGGCTGCCCCACTTGCAGATGCAAATCGGGAGAATCGGTCAGCAGCACGTCGCGCATGATGTCAGCGAGGTTCAGTGCCATAGACATAAAATTATCTTTATATTATACCAAAAAATCAGTCTTTTTACAATAGCCCGTCCCTCCTCTTTTTGGTAGAATAAGTCAGCTAACCGATTTCCATGACCAAGCATGAAGCCAAAGAAAGGATTGATAAGCTCAAAGAGTGGCTTAAAAAATGGAACTACGATTATTTCGTGCTGGATAAAAATGATGTTTCCGAAGCCGCGCGCGACAAAATCAAGAAGGAACTGACCGACCTGGAGCGGGAATATCCGGAATTCGTGACGCCCGACAGCCCTACCCAGCGCGTGGGGAGCGCGCTTTCCGGCAAATTCGCCAAAATCAAGCATTTAAGCCCCAAGCAGTCGCTTTCTGATATTTTTTCGGACGAAGAATTGGATGATTGGGAAGAACGTATCATGAAACTGGTGCCAGGCGAAAAGCTGGATTACATCAGCGAACTGAAAATCGACGGCCTCAACCTTTCGTTAATTTACAAGGAAGGCCGGCTCTTCAAGGCGCTCACCCGCGGCGACGGGGTGTACGGCGAAGACGTGACGCACACGGTGCGTACCATGGAAAGTGTGCCTTTGGAACTGAACGCGATCCATGGCATAAAACTGGAAAATTATCCGGTTATCGAAGTGGGCGGCGAAGCGTTTATGAGCAAAAAAACGTTTGAAACGCTCAATAAGCGCGGGCCGGAAGTTTTCGCCAATCCCCGCAACGCTGCCGCCGGAACCATCAGGCAGCTCGACCCAAAAATTGTGGCCGAAAGGAACCTGGAGATGTTTTTCTACAGCCTGACCTTTCCGGCCGAATCGAAAATCCCTCATCCCAAATCCCAAAAAGAACTTTTGGAAACCCTCCAAAAACTCGGCCTCAGAGTGAACAAATTATTTGTTCATCATTCTTCCGTGTCATCCATAAAAAAAGAGCTCAGCAAATGGGGAAAAAAGAAAGAAACGCTCCCCTACCTCATCGACGGCCTTGTGGTTAAAGTCAACCAGGTGCGCCACCAAAACCTTCTTGGTTCAACGGCCAAGGCGCCGCGCTGGGCCGTGGCTTACAAGTATCCTGCCGAACAGTCCACCAGCCAGGTCCTTTCTATCGAAATCCAGGTGGGCCGCACAGGGGCGCTTACACCAGTTGCCATACTCAAACCAACGGAAGTGGCGGGAAGCACGGTCAGCCGCGCCACGCTGCATAACGAAGACGAAATCGAGCGCAAAGACGTCCGTATCGGCGACACGGTGGTCATCCAAAAAGCCGGCGACGTGATTCCGGAAGTGGTTAAAGTGCTCACGGAACTCCGCACGGGAAAAGAGCGGAAATTTAAAATGCCTTTAAGGTGCCCTGTTTGCCATGGCGCCATCATCCGGCCGCCGGGCGAAGTGGTGCGCCGCTGCGTGAACCCCAAATGCTACGCCATACACAAGGAACAGCTCGCGCATTTCGTCTCGCGCGACGCTTTCGATATTGACGGGCTTGGCGAAAAAGTGATCGAACAGCTGATCCAGGTGAAGCTCATCGAAGACGCCGCCGACATCTTCAGCCTGGAATACAAAGACCTGGTGCACTTGGATCTTTTTAAGGACAAAAAAACCCAAAACCTGCTCGACGCCATCGAAAAAGCCAAAATCATTCCCCTTCCCCGCTTCCTTTTCGCTCTCGGCATACGCCATGTGGGGCAGGAAATGGCGGAAACGCTGGCCGCGCACTTGCAGCTTCCCACCCGTTCGGTCACCGTGGCCCATGAACAGAAAAAAAGCCAGCTGGCGCTTTTTGAAGAACCGCGCGACGAGGAAAAAATCGAGGTGGCGGAAATCGAAGACCTGATCAAAGCCATCCATAACATGCCCCTGGAACAATTACAGGAAATCGAAGGGGTGGGGGGAAAAGTGGGGGAAGCTTTTTATGAATGGTTCGCAAACACAAACCATATCGCTTTCCTTAAAAAACTGGAACAGGCCGGCGTAAAACTCACGATTGAAACCGCCATAAAATCAGACAAACTCAAAGGCCTTACTTTTGTGCTCACGGGAACTTTGCCCGCCTTAAGCCGCGATAACGCCAAAGCCCTTATCCGTATGAACGGCGGCAAATCCGGTTCAGCGGTTTCCAAGAATACGGACTACCTTTTAGCGGGATCCGAACCGGGCAGCAAATATGAAGAGGCGAAAAAGCAGGGAGTCAGAATCATTGGCGAAGAAGAATTCTTGAAATTGATCGGATAATTCTTATAATAAGTTTTGTATTTAACAAAAAAACACTATGAAAAAAACGAGCCTCTCTTTGGGCATGACGCTTTTCTTTACCGCGATGGCACTTCTGGGCGGAGCCGCCGGGGGAAGCGTAATGGTCCGCTATCTTGATCAGGTCAGCCCGCCTCCCGTGCAGGAAAAACAGGTCGTGGAGAAACAGGTTTATGTGGAAAACTCCAAAATAATCGAAACGGTAAAAGAAGTAAGCCCCGCCGTGGTCAGCATCGTGATTTCTAAAGACCTTCCCCTTTACCGCGAGCGTGTTTTCAATTTCAACGACCCTTTTTTCGGTGACTCCTTCTTTAATATGCCGTTCGCCATGCCGGAACTGGACCGTGACGAAAACGGCAACGTGCGCACACAAAGGCAGAAAGTGGGCGGCGGCAGCGGTTTTATCGTGACAGCGGATGGTATCGTAGTGACCAACCGCCATGTGATCGACGACCCGGAGGCCGGATATACCGTGATTTTAAGCAACGGCACGGAATACGAGGCGGATGTGGTGAGCGAAGACACGATCAACGACGTGGCCATGCTGAAAATCAAAAACGACAAAGGCGAAGCGGTAAGCGGCCTTTCGGTGGTCAAAATCGGGGATTCCGATAAAATCGAAATCGGCCAGCGCGTGGTGGCCATAGGCAACGCCCTTGCGGAATACCAAAATACCGTGACAACCGGCGTGATCAGCGCCAAAGGCAGGAGCCTATCAGCCGGATCCATCAATTCCACTGAAAACCTGATGAATCTGATCCAAACGGACGCCGCCATCAATCCCGGTAATTCCGGCGGACCGCTCGTGAATCTGGACGGCGAAGTGATCGGCATCAATACGGCCGTAGCCTATAACGCCCAAGGTATCGGTTTCGCCATTCCCATCAACGACTTAAAACCCCTGATTGAAAGCGTAAAGGTGAATGGCAGAATCGTGCGGCCCTACCTCGGTGTCCGCTTCATGATGCTGGATGAAAAAAAGGCGGAAGAGTTGAAGCTTGATGTGGAAGGCGGCGCCCTGCTCATCGGTGATGAAGCCAAAGGCGAATTTGCCGTCGTACCCGCTTCCCCGGCCGAAAAAGCCGGCCTTAAGATAAAAGACGTAATTCTGGAAGTGGACGGCGAAAAGGTAACTTTGGAAAAACCCCTTCATGTGCTTGTGGCCCAAAAAGCCCCCGATGACGAAATCGCCCTGAAGATATGGCGCAGCGGCGAAACGATGGAGGTTAAAGTGACGCTAACGGAAGCGAAATAATCGGCCGATAAAAAGAGCTCCTCATAAGGAGCTCTTTTTTGTTGTCTTGTGGTGCCCGGGAGAGGACTTGAACCTCCACCCCGTTAAAATACAGGACAAGCCCCTCAAGCTTGCGTGTCTACCAATTCCACCACCCGGGCGCGCCAGCATTTTACTTGAACTTAAAAACCAACGCAATATCTCTCTTCCGAAAAAGGATATGATAAAATACGCTAGGGTAACCCCATCCATAATGAAAAAAAAGCTTTTCGTATTATTGACCGGCATCAGCCTTTTTAGCCTTACATCGGAAGCCAAAGCCGAATATTTTGAGATCAACCGCATGCAAACGGATGTCGCCGTTCATGAAAACGGCACGATGGCTGTGGGTGAAATGATAAATTTGACTTTTAAAGAACCCCGTCACGGCATTTACCGCGACATCGATACGCAGGGAATTAAAATCAAAGTAACCGGCGTCGAAAACCAGGATGGAAAGCCCTGGAATTACGCCCTTGAAAATTTCGATCGCGGCACGCGCGTGAAAATCGGCGACGCGGACAAATTCGTGGACGGCCTCCAAGCCTACCAAATCAATTATGACGTCACAAAAGGCGGCATACGTTTTTTTGACGACCACGACGAACTTTACTGGAATGCCACGGGAACCGAGTGGCCGGTGGGAATTGGTGAAGCCGGCGCGGTCATCCGGCTTCCTGATGGAATAGATGAAAAAGATATAAAATTAGCCTGTTACACAGGGGCTTTCGGGAGTGACGCCGAAAAATGTTCGGGGGAAATAATAAATGGTGTCGTCACCTTTCAAGCCACGGCTCCTCTTTCCGCCTATGAAGGGCTTACGGTTGTCGTCGGATTTCCGAAAGGGGTAATCGTCCTTCCGCCGCCGCCCAAATGGTTGCCTTTCCTTATGCTTTTCCTCACGCTTCTTGCCCTGGGAATCGCCCTTGAACCGCTTTACGGATACATCAGGCGGGGGCGTGACCCGCGTGGAAAAGGCACTATTTTTGCGCAATACGACCCGCCGGATAAGCTAATTCCGGCGGAAATGGGCACGCTTCTGGATGAAAAGGCGGACATGCGGGACATCACTTCAACGATCATCGATTTGGCCGTGCATGGGTACCTTGCTATCAAGGAAATTCCGGACACCAAAAGCTGGATTTTTAAAAAAACGGATTATGAGCTCGCCCGTACCGAGCCGAAACTGAAAAACGCCCATCCCCTTTCGCCTTTTGAGGAAAAACTGATGCAAAACGTGTTCGGCGGGGCGAAAGTGATCAATATCTCCGACCTGGAACAAAAGTTCTATACCCACGTGCCCGGCCTGAAGACCACGCTGTACGAAAACCTGGTCCAACGGGGCTATTTCCCCAAATCCCCGGAAAAAGTCCGTGCGAACCACCTGGTCAAAGGCATTGTGCTGACATTTATCGGTTTTTCCGCTCCGGGGTTCGAACTGGCCACATTCGGGACGGCATTTTCCTTTTGCCTGCTCATCAACGGCATTCTAAGCCTCGTTTTCGCCTGGTTTATGCCGCGCAAAACAGAAGAAGGCAAATTAGCCCATGAACACGTGCTCGGTTTTAAGCTTTACCTGAACACCGCCGAAAAAGACCGCCTGCGTTTCCAGGAAAATGAAAACCTGTTTTACGAATTTTTGCCTTATGCCATGACTTTGGGGATCGCCAAACAATGGGGCGAAAAGTTCAAAGGGCTCTACAAAAACGCGCCGGACTGGTATGAAGGTTCCGGGCCGTTCAGCATGCCGGTTTTCGTAGGCCGCCTTGAAAACGCCGCAAGCCGTATGCAAAACGCATTTGCCTCACAACCGCCGCACTCATCGGGCGGAAGCGGTTTTTCGGGAGGATTCTCGGGAGGCGGCGGGGGCGGCGGGGGC
>JAFGNE010000025.1 GCA_016927155.1 Candidatus Peregrinibacteria bacterium | reverse complement strand
GTAAGGGCAAAAAAGAGGCCATCGACGCCCGCATCGCGCAAATCCGCAAGGAAATGGAAAAGACCTCGTCCGATTACGACAAGGAAAAACTGCAGGAACGCCTGGCCAAGCTGACCGGCGGCGTCGCGGTGATTAAAGTAGGCGCGGCGACCGAGGTTGAACTGAAAGAAAAAAAGCACCGCATCGAAGACGCGCTTTCCGCCACCCGCGCGGCGGTAGAGGAAGGCGTGGTTATAGGCGGCGGCGCGGCCTTATTGCAGGCCAGCCTCAAAATTGACCCGAAAAAATTCGGTACCGAAGAGGAAAAGCTGGGCGCCGAGATCGTGAAAAACGCCCTCGCCTATCCCCTTTCCCAGATCGCCGAAAACGCCGGCGTGGACGGCAATGTGATCATGAGCAAACTCTTTGAAGTTTGGGACAAAAAGAAACTCCACTTTGGCTACAACGCCGATTCCGACATCAAGCTGAAACCCGAGGACATGCTCGCCGACATGTTCGTTGCCGGCATTATTGATCCTAAAAAGGTGACGCGCTCCGCCCTCGAAAACGCCGCCTCCGTCGCGGCCATGTTCCTGACCACGGAAACCGTAGTGACCGAAATCCCCAAAAAGGATGATAATTGCTCCTGCAATACCGGCGCCCACGGAATGGGGGATATGGGGATGTAATACGGATTGTCATTCCGGACTTGCGGCGCGTGTGTCATCCTGAATTTAGGAATGTCGCCCTGAACTTGTTTGCAGGGCCCCGCGCCGCACCTAACACCACAAACACCCTCTCCACCTGCCTTAGCCTTACGCCAAGGTGGGCGGAATTGCATAAAAAGATCGTATAACCCGCGAAAACGGAAGGTTAATAGGAAGTGATTGCGGATAAGAACAAGTTAGCTGCCATTTATTTAATTTCTACTAATGGATGATAAAAAACAAACAACAACTCTAACCTTAAATGCAAATGGAGTGATCCGCCCCTTGCATCAAGTGCTGGAAGAATGCACCAATTCAATTTTATTTGGGTTACAGTCAATGGAGTTGGTCAACGAAATACCTGAAAACCTTAGAATTGATGAGGGCTTTTTCAGATTACAATTTGGAAAAAATGACGAAGATATTGAAGTGAAAAAAGAAAAATATAAGGTGTGGCTGGTCAAAAAAGGTTTTGAAGATCTGGTAAAGGGAATTGAATATACACTCAGAGAAGCATATCTATACGTATCCATTTTTTCCAAATCATCAGAACTCAAAACAGTACAAGATTTTAACCAAGCCTTACCTGAAATTAGAAAACAGGCACTCAAAATGCATATTCCCGATATGCTTGAAAAAATTGAGCCACACTTGGCAAAATCATGGAGCTACAAAAGCCAGATTCTTTCAATTAACAAGGCTCGCACCTGCCTAGTACACAGAGGCGGCTTGGTTACTGAAAAAGATATTAACGACGAAACTGAAAAAGCCCTCAAACTTGAGTGGGTAAAACTCAAGTTGTTCTATGAAAAGGACAACGAAGAAATTGAGATTGTAGGAGAAACAGTGATTGATGGAGGAACAGAAGGAACCCAAATAAAATTGAGACGGGAAAACAACACAATAAGTTTCAAGCAAGGTAGTCACATAACCCTGAATTACAAGCAATTCAACGAATTTATCGTGACTTGCTTCCATTTCGGGGCGGATCTAGTTGACTGTCTTCCAAAAGAAATTAAATAAACAGCAGCTAACAAGATACTTATCCGCAGTCAATCCATCAATTATTGCCAGCCAAAACCGCCGCGGGACGTGTTCGCACCACGGAGGGGTGGCGGAGTGGTTATAGCTGTATAATAGGACCGTGTAATCGCTAAAATATGACGCAAAATAAACAATTCGTTATAGGCTTACTCATTGGCATATTAGGAGGAATTTTAGGCAATATTTTTGTCACAGCCATGTATAGGGTAATCGATAAAACAGCTGGAGGTTATAATCAATTAACGTTTCTTACTGGGTTAATATTCCTGGGTATGATCATCTGGTTATTATGCAAAATTTGGAAAATATAACTTTCATTTTATGATCTCTCGTCACCTCATCATCACTATCCTTTCCTTCTTCCTCCTCACCTCCTGCACCCTAACCAAACCTGGTGCGCCGAGTGTGCCGGAAACATCAAATCCCCCTCTTGTCGGCGGCGACCGCGACGAGCACGGGTGTATCGGTTCCGCCGGGTATATGTGGTGCGAGAACAAGGGGAAGTGCTTGAGGATATGGGAGGAGCCGTGCAACGAGGGCGTGGGCGACGCGTGCGAAAAAGATGAAGAATGCAAAATGCCGATGGAATATGCCGTGCAGAGCAATTGCCCGTTCGGGGCCGCGTGTCTTTCCGGCAAATGCGCGGTGGTGTGCCCCCTGTTCTACAATGATCCGGAAAAAACATGCCAAAGCGATGCGGATTGCGACTGTTCCTGGCGCGGCGGAAAGACGCTGAAGTGCCTGTGCCACGCGGGCCAATGCCTTTCCGTGGAAGCGGAATGATTTGGTGTATAATGGGGCCAAATAAACACAAACCCCATGGACATCACCTTCTGGACAGGAATTGTCGGTTCGCTGGTTTTGGTGACGGGCGCCGCGTGGCCCGAACCGAAAACGGGGACGCCCCCCACCCGTTCATCCAAGAACTGGCTTTTGGCCGTAGGCGCGGCGCTCATGCTCCTTTACGCCATTTTAGGCTGGAAAGAAGGCGGGGCGGTCTTCTTCGTGATCCTGGAAATTTTAGTGGTGATCGCGGCCGTGCTCATGATGGCCGATGTGGACGACCGGATTGACGCCGTGGCGCTTTCGGTAAGCGGCGCGGGACTGATCGCCTGGTCACTGTATTTGTTCGAGGGGTACAACACCATTATTTTTATTGTCGGCCTGGTCGGTATCGGGCTGGGGTACGCGTTCCGGATGGGCACCTTGCGCCGCGGCGTGGCGCTCACGCTGGGCAGCGCCCTCATCGCCCTGTTCAGTTACCTCGAAGCGAGCTGGATATTCTTCTGGCTCAACGTATTCTTCGCCCTCTTCTCGGCGTACTACGTGGGAAAGGCTTTTGGAAAACCTAACCCGTCACCGGCACAATGAACCATGCTAAAGGCCCCTGGACATCCGAAGAAACCAAATTGCTGAAAAAACTGGACATGCCCGCCAAAGTCCAGGAATTCCTCGACAGCCTCAAATACGACGCCACTAAGGAAACACGTTCGCCGAGACGCGTGTTGGCCGATAAAAAAGCCCATTGTTTCTCGGGCGCCATTTTCGCCGCGGCCGCCCTGCGGTTCCATGGGCACCCGCCGCTTCTCATGGATTTGCGCGCCGTACGCGATGACGACCATGTGCTGGCGGTTTACCGGGTAGATGGCCACTGGGGCGCCATCGCCAAGTCCAACTTTACGGTACTCCGTTACCGGGAACCGGTATACAAGTCCCTCCGGGAGCTCGCCATGTCGTATTTTGACGTCTATTTTAACGTGAACGGCGAAAAGACCCTGAGGGAATATTCGGTGCCCATGGACCTTGCGCGGTTCGACGAAGACGACTGGATGACCACGGAACAGGATTTACTTTACCTTGGCAAAGCGCTCGACGGGGTACGCCATTTCCGCGTGATCAATAAAATGATGGAAAAGTCCCTGGCCCCTGTACACACCCACCTTTTGCAGGCCGGGCTTATCGGCGCGGATCCGAAGGGCCTTTTTAAACCGAAATTTTAAAAACTCCCGATGATTTATCGGGGGTTAAAAAATCCTCTCTAATTCTCTTCAGCCTCATCAATGGAGGCCAAAATGTCATAAGGATCATCCGAATAAGGCACGGCCGTGATTTTTTTCGTGTCAGGATCTTGGATAATATAGGCGACTTGTTCAAACCCTTCGCTGGGTTCCATGTTGCTTTCCATGTAACAGGAAACCGTCCTGCAGGGATATTTTTTACCTTTAAGTTCCAGCATCCTCATGCCCTGGTCCTTAGGTTTGCCGACGCTGTACCCTTCGGGGGCTTTGAAGGAAACATGGTAATCCATCAGGGCCTTGCGGACTTCGGGAGGCATGGACTCCTTAACAGCGGGATCTTTCCGTTCCATGTTACGGCCGGGCGCGGGTTCAACCATGGCCACCCTTTCAGGGCTTTCGTTATAAACCAAAACCCCGCGGTCCAAGGGTTCAGCTGCGGAAAGGCTTTTTAAGGTATAAAGCATATTTGTTTTTGTTAAAAATTATTGATTTAACAAATTTATTATAACATATTTTATTTTATTTATCAAGTATTTCACTCCCTTCCCGGAAATGGTACATTAGGGAAGCTGTAATTTGATTGCCATGGTCATCTCCATTTCAGACGCCAAAAATCATGTGGATAAAGAAGCCACCCTGCAAGGCTGGATATACAACAAGCGCGAAGGGGGCGGCGGAAAACTGTTTTTCCTCCAGTTCCGCGACGGGAGCGGTTTTATGCAGGGCGTGGTTTCGCAGGCGGACGTAAAGCCTGATGTTTTTGAAAAAGCCAAAAAGCTTACAATGGAGTCTTCAGTCAAAATTACAGGCAAGATCACGGCGCACCCCAAAAAACCCGACGTTTTTGAGATACAGGTTACAGACATCGGAATCGTCCAATTAAGCCCCGAAGATTACCCGATCAGCAAAAAGGAGCATGGGCCGGATTTTTTGCTGGATAACCGCCACCTGTGGCTCCGCTCTTCCAAACAATGGGCCATCCAGCGCGTGAGGAACACGGTGATCAACGCCACGTACGAATACTTTAACCAAAACGGCTTCACCAAAATCGATTCTCCCATCCTGACCCCCAACGCCTGCGAAGGCACCACGGAACTTTTCGC
>JAFGNE010000024.1 GCA_016927155.1 Candidatus Peregrinibacteria bacterium | reverse complement strand
ATAAAGAAAATGGACATTTTACTCCCATTTCGGTAAATTTATTTTAGCCCTTAAAGTTCCCCCAATGCCCTTATCGCTGTTTGATGTCGCGGGACCCATCATGGTGGGGCCCAGCAGTTCCCATACGGCCGGCGCGTGCAAGATCGGGCAGATCGCGCGGGCGCTTTTTAAGGGGACGCCACGGAAAGTGAAATTTTACCTGTATGGTTCTTTTGCCACGGTTTACCAGGGCCATGCCACCGATAAAGCGCTGCTGGCCGGCGTGATGAAGATGTGGACAAGCGACTCCAACCTTAAAAATTCTTTTGAAATTGCCAAAAAAAAGGGCATTGAGTTCCACTTCATGCCCATCACGCAACACACGGAACACCATCCCAACACCGTGCGGATTATTTTGGAGAAAGGCAAACATAAATTAAGCGTGGTGGGGTCCTCTATCGGCGGCGGGAATATCAAGATCACCCACATCAACAACGTGCCGATTGACCTCGACGCGGCGGCGGGGCGTTATTTTTCCCTGATCATCGGCCATGACAATAAGCCGGATGTGCTCCTCCCTTTGATCAAACAGTTGCGCGCCTGGCATTTGCCCGTTTCGGCCAGCCAAACGTTTTCGGTGGGCGGCACCCATGCCATTTCCATGCTGAACACGGAAGGCGGTTCTTTAAAACTACCTCAGGTACTGGAGCTTGAAAAAACGCCCGGAATACAGTTTGTGCGCGCCCTCACTAAATTGCCCAAATGATGGAATACCAATTCAACAATTGCGCCGAACTCCTCGCGCTTTGCAAAAAACATAAGCAACCGATCAGCCAAATCGCCATACGCCGTGAAATGGAATTTTTTAAGAAAAAGAAAACATGGGTGCGCAACAAGATGAAAGGCGTGCGCGACACGATGTGGGAAGCGATCAAAAAAGGGCTGGAAAACCCGCATAAATCAAAGTACGGGCTCACCGGCGGCGACGCGAAAAAAATTCACGCGGGACTGGGAAAAATGGATAAGATGTTCCACAGTAAAGTGGCTGTGCGCGCCATGGCCTACGCGGTGGCGACGAACGAGCAGAACGCGAGGATGGGCCGTATTGTGGCCTTTCCCACGGCAGGAGGTTCCGGCACTATACCCGGCGTGCTCTTCAGCTGCGCCCAGCACATGAAATCAAGCAAACGGAAAATGCTGAACGCCCTTTTTACCGCCGCGGCCATCGGCATCGCGGTCATTAAGCATGGCGGCACCTTTTCGGCAGCCCGCGCCGGCTGTCAGGCGGAAGTGGGGCTGGCCACGGCCATGGCGGCCGCGGGGCTTACCGAAATGCGCGGCGGGACGCCCGAACAGTGCCTTAACGCCGCGGCCCTTGCCCTTAAAAACCTGCTGGGCCTGGCCTGCGACCCCCTTGGCGGGCTGGTGGAAGTGCCTTGCGTGAAACGGAACGCGTTCGGCGCTACCCACGCCATCACCGCCTCCGACCTTTCCATGCTGGACGTGAAAAGCCTGGTGCCGATGGACGAAGTGGTGGAAGCGATGATGGCCATTGCCGAACGAATGAACGAAGGCATCCGCGAAACCGCCCTCGGCGGGCTGGCCATCACGGCGACGGGGCTTAAAGTGCGCGAAAAAATGGGGCTTAAGCCCGTTCCCAAAAAATATTTGAAATGGAAAAAGGGAAAACTTATTTAACCCACACCAACCCCCTGAACGCCGCCATCAGTTTTTTGGTAATGGGACCAGGGCGGCCAATGCCGATTTTGCGGCCATCGACGGAAACAACCGGAAGGATTCCACTGGTGGTTTGGGTGATAAACACTTCGTTGGCCTTAAGGATGTTTTTGTATTGCACCCCTTCAAATTTGCATTTGATCTTGAGTTTTCCGGCCAGTTCCACAACCGTTTCGCGCGTCAGGCCAAACAGGATGTCTTTATTGGTGGAATAAAGTTTGCCCCGTTTCACCCAAAAAATGTTGGCGTAAGCGCACTCGCGCACAAAGCCTTTGGGGTCCACCAAAAGCGCGTCGTAACCGCCCTTAAGCACGGCCTGGTGTTTGGCCACATAGCAAAACGCGTCTGCCAGTTTTTTGGCATGAGGCAGGTTGCGCTTGCCTTCGTAAGAAAAAAGTTTCACACCCTTTTCGTACATGACAGCCTTTTTTTCCAAAAGCTTTTTTACGTAAACGATCACATGCTCGTTGGTGAGGATCACACGGATTTTCGCTTCGGGCCATTTGCTTTTTTTCAGCGTTTTGCAAACGGCTTCGTACGTTTTTTTGAACGGCCATTTTGGTTTAAACCCAATGAGTTCGGCCGACATGTACAAACGCGCCAAATGGTCGTCCAGCCGGAAAACTTTGCCGTTGTAGGTGCGGATGGTCTCGAAAACCGCGAAACCATACAGGAACGCTTCGCTGGTCACGGGGACCATGGCTTCTTTTTCAGGGACGATAACGCCGTTAATGGAGAGGATTTTAACGGATGACGCCATAAAATCTGGATTACGCGCGTTTTATTATACCACTTACCACTAAAATGATTTCCATAATTCTTCGAAAAGGACTTTTTGCGTTTGCGCCAATGAGGGATTGCGGATTTCAGTGGCGGATAAATCTTTTTCGCCGTAAGCAACCATATAAATCCTGTCGGGGCAAATAATGGTATCGGAAGCGATGGTGATGTTTTCCCAAAAGATTTTGATCCGGTGGAAACGGGACGAAAAGCGTTTGAGGTATTCACGGGCCTCGGGGCAATCCACGAGCAGCTCCCTTGCCTGGATCTTATTGGCGCGGACGGTTTTGGAGAAAACTCCTGATATTAGCCAGAATGAACTTGCCCGACAGCTAAAAGAAGTCCGGTTCAATGATTAAGGGGTTATCCGCCATCGAACATCTATAATTCCTCAAAAGTTTTTTTCTGTAACGCATTTTCATCCGGCACCTGGTTCCATTTGCAGGTTTTGCAGGTGACCTCCAGGCTGTACCATTTGTTTCGGTAATCAGGAACGCGCACCTGGATGTAGGCGTGGCCGGGGATGAAAACGAGGCGGGCGTCGTTGCCGATGGCTTTTTCGAGCGCGCCCAAAAGTACTGCCATATCTTCGCAATCCGCGCCGCCGGTTTTTAAGGTGATAAGCGGGTTTTCCAGCCGATCGTGAAATTGGGCGTCGGCGACATATTGGATATTGTCGCGGACGAAATAGAACAAAGCCTTCGACTGGCAGACGGAATCGGCCTTGGAACAGGACTGGGCGGCAATGAAATTGGCGACCAGTTTGATGGCATCCTGTGTATCGGCAACCATGCGGCGGACGTCATCAGGCTTGTAGAAAAGGAAGGGCTGTCCGGGGTTTTGCGGAAGGAAAGACTGGATATCCGCAAGGGCCGGGACAAGGCCGGGTTCCGGGCGGATCAGCCAAAAATAACCTTCGACCGATAAAACAAAAAGGGCGATAGCCACAACCAAAGCGATGACCGCATAAAGGGGATGTTTGTTTTTTGGCGGGATGGGTTCATAAGGGAGTTCGTGCGGTTTCATAAAATTTCAAGGCTAATATCAAGCGCCGGCGCTTTGTTGGTAATGGCGCCGACCGAAATAACGGAGACGCCGGGCAGGCAGTAAAATTTGATGTTTTTTCCGTTGATTCCGCCTGAAATCTCCACGGCGATCCCGGCTCTGGCGAGCAGGGGCGCGGTTTTTTTCACGTCGGCGGGTTTGAAGTTATCGAGCATCACGACAAAATTTTTCGGCCACTTCAGTTTAAGGGCAAGTAGCTCTCGGACGGCGGACGGATTTTGGAGTTCGATTTCGACAAAACAGACTTTAGAGGAAAGCTTCAGGGCGCGTTTTAGGCCCGCTTCGACATCAGATTGAAGCGCTAAATGGTTGTCTTTAATCAAAATCGCGTCGAAAAGATGAAGGCGATGGGTAAGGCCGCCGCCAAGCGCCACCGCGCGCTTATCGAGCAACCCCCAAAACGTTTTACGGGTGGCCAAAAGCTTGATGTTCTTCGGCAACTTGGACGCTAATCGGTTGGTCGCGGTCGCTACCCCGCTCATGCGCTGAAGCAGGT
>JAFGNE010000002.1 GCA_016927155.1 Candidatus Peregrinibacteria bacterium | reverse complement strand
ATGATGAAGTGAGCGTGACGATGGCGGGAGGTGAAGTGGGGTCAGCTTGCGCGCCTTCCGGAGGGTGTTCCGTCGTTTCGTATTCCGATACTTTTGAAGCCGCTGTCTGCATCGACGTCATTAAAGCCAACCGTCCCCAGTCCCCTTACAGCAAAGTGGAAGGCTGCATTGATTGCCATATTGCCGGCGCGGTGGACGCGCTGGATAAGGCTTTGGAACGCAACGTGACCCCCCTTAAAAATACGATGAACGCTTTCAGCCTGAGCACGGGATGGGGCCCCAGTTTTTCGTTTGACCTCAACATTGCCGTGAAAACCGTCGTGCAATACACCTATGAACCGGTGAAATCGTGGGCCGCGTCCGTCATGGAATCCATGGTCGATGCCATGAAAGACGAGGAAAACGCGGCCCTTTATACAAAAGACGCCGATAGGGTCAGTATGGAAAAAGAAAAACAGCAGGCGTTATTGGAAAAAATTGAGGGGTTCAGCAAGGCGGCGGATGCCGCCGCGGATGACGCCCTTACCCGCAAGGTAAAACCCATGCTCGGCCAAATGAAAGAGAGCTTTAAAAGGCTTAATGGCCAATGGAACGCTTTGGCCCTTATGGGATTCGATAAGATGAAAGAATGCAAATAACCAAGCGCTTCATCATCGGGATGGTCGTTTTGGGGCTGATGCTTCCGGCTCCGCTGGCCCATGCGCTTTATTCGTCCACTTTAACCAAAGAAGTGGCTAAAATCCGCCAGCATGTGATGGCCTCCCGGGAAAGGAACGGCGCCGGGACCCTGATGAACGCGATCGATAAAATTGTGGAACAGGAAAAGGCCGATTCCAGCCGTGGCAGCGCCACCGCCATCGCGGCGAAAGCCGCCATAGCCATGGGGTGGCTTACGGCGGATACGGCGACCGACCTTGTTTCCCCTTGCGATTCCCAAAGTTGTTACGCCCGTTTTCCTTACGTGGCGTACCTGGATCCCATCACCATGATCCTTTTTGATTTTGTCTGGTCCACACTCACTCCCGCCAGTTCGTGTTTGCGCGATGATATTTTCACGCTGGAAGCCATGAAAGACGCCGTAACGGTGGAAATGGTGAAAGCCTATCTTCTGTATGATGGCGAAAACGGCGACAAGCTTTGGAGGGATTATAATTTTTTGCGGAACCACGCGGCTTTCTTAAAACGTTATGGCAATGAATCGGTGGAAATGCCGAAAAGCGTGTTTGATTACCGCCTTGTGAAAGAGTCCGCTGTAATCTGCGATGACAGCAGCAGTTGCCGCCAGCCCCAAGTGGCGGAGTATTATTTTGGCTTGGGCGCCAAAAACCAGTACGCGCCGGAAAACTGCCAGGGGGAATGGATGCCCGCCATCAATCAGGTTGTGAGGAGCGCCAAAACTTTCTGGACCCTTTTCACCGCCGGCGGGCAAAGCTGGAATTGGGGAAACTTGATGGAAGTGGCTAAGGCCCGCGCCAAACAGCGCGCCGCGGAATGGATCCGCAACAACGCCATCACGCTCACCATCGCCGGTTCCGGCGGGGGCGGGGAACCTTTGTTCAAGGGGTCGGATGTGACCGACGCTATTTACGGCCGCGGCGGTTTTAGCAGTCCCAGCCTGAACCGTTTCACCGGCTACTGGGCAACCCAGGGAGAGATTTTTATGCAGGTCATTCAGCCTGCCGCGCCGTTTTTCGATTTAGACCATTTTGAATCGCTTTATGAAATGATCGCGCTGGCCGTCTCCTCGCCTTTTGTGGGTGAGGCGAAACGGGAAGATCTTGTACAGGATTTTCAGGATAATTACCCCGAAAGCCAATGCGCTTTTTGGAACGCGACGGACAGGGTATTCAGGCCATGTACCAAAGAACAGCTTGAAAGCTTTGAAAAAGGCGAATGCCGTTCCTGCCGCGATATGAATTTGCAGGCAAGCCCCCTCACGCGGGTTGCCGAACAGCAATGGAGGACAGAAGAGGCGCAAGAAGAAAGCGGCGCGGCGGAAAAGGCGTTCAATTATAATTTTGTTTTAAGCACCCAGAGCGAAAACGCCATTCTGGATCTGGATCTGGCCTTATTCGAAATCACCGGCGAAATCAAACGCGCTTACGAAGGGATGGGGACGGGCGAAAAGTCCCTTCCCACCTTTTGCAAGCAATGCGTGGATATGGCGGAAAGGCAATGTTCCAACAAACACAAAGGTTCCCTGCCTTCCTGCAAATAACGTTAACCAAAAACCCCTCCGCTATTTGGGAAGGGTTCTTGGAATCTTTTTGTTTTCTTTTTTTCAGCCGGCTGCAAGAACAGATTACTTTCCCCCATTGTCCAGGAACGCCTGGAGGGCTGATTCGAGGATCCTGTACACTCTGCCGAGCTTTATCCCCTTCAGCTTGCCCTGTTTTATGTATTTCAGGACAGTAAGAGGATGAATTTGCAGTATTTTCGCGACTTGTTCCGTGGTGTAGATATTCTCTACCACAAGGTTTTGTTTTTATATTTTGATTAATCTAGTTAAATTTAACTTATTTTTATTAAGTTTTATTTAATTAAATTAATTTTGTTTTAGTTGAGGCTAATGTAAATCAATTAAGTTAACATTGTCAATGTTTAGTTAATTTAATTATATTTTGTTAAATGATTTTTGTGGTCTGCTATAATTCAACCATGCAATTCAAATCCCCTATCGCCATTCTCGGTTTTGGAGTAGAAGGGCAGTATGCCGCGGAGTTTTTAAAGAAGCAGGGCGCGCGTGACGTTACGGTGCTCGACCAAAAAGAAAATCCGGCGGCGTTTGATGATTTGTCCCGTTTTGGCGCCATCATCCGTTCGCCCGGCGTGCGCTACAACTTGCCTGGTATCGTTTTGGCGCGGCAATCAGGCGCTTTGGTCACTTCCATGACCCAACTCGCCCTGGAAGCCGCTAATCGCCGTATAACGGCTATCACCGGGTCTAACGGCAAAACCACAACCACCGCTCTTATCGCCGCCATCCTGCGCGCGCATTATGGCGAAAAGTTGATCATCGGCGGCAATGATGGCCAGCCTGTCTTGCAGGAAGTTCTCGACCATCCCGATTGGCCCGTGCTTTTGGAAGTCTCCAGCTTCCAGTTCGCCGATGTTACCATTTCACCGCACATCGCGGCCGTCCTCAACATCACGCCCAACCACCTGGATTGGCATGCTGATTTGGAAGATTACATCCATGCCAAAAACAATCTTATCAGGCACCAGCGGCCCGAAGACTGGTGCGTCCTTAACGCCAATGATGAAAATAGCCGCAAGCTCGCGGCCGAGGCCCCTTCCTGTGTTTTCTGGGTCGGCGAAAAAAAAGAAAACCATTACGCTGTGTGGGAAGGAGATTCTCTGGTTGTCCGCCATGGCGGGGATCCTTTTGAAGTGACCGAACGCGGCCGGCTCAAGGCTAAAACCCATCCCGATAATTTCCTTTTTGCGGCGGCTGTCGCCTCCTTGCATCAGGTCCCCATAGGGGTGGCCGCCAGGCAAATGGAAAATTTGACCGGCATTCCCCAGCGTCTCGAATTTGTCCGCGAAATCGATGGCGTCTCTTTTTACAACGATTCCTCCTGCACCACGCCCGAATCGGCCGAAATCGCCATTGAGAATTTTCCCCAGGGCAAGCTCATTCTCATGCTTGGCGGCAGTTCCAAAAGCGCTGATTTCTCCTTTCTCGCGTCCAAAATCGTCGGCACCGATGTCCGCGTTTACCTTTATGGTTTGGAGGGCGAGCGGATTAAAAAAGCTATCGAAAAAACGGGCGGCGCCAAACAAATCCTTACCTACAACACCTCAAAAGACTTTCGACAGATTGTCGAAGATGTCTATCATCAGGCCAAGCAGGGCGACAATGTGGTGCTTTCCCCCGCCACAGCAAGCTTTGATATGTTCAAGAACTCGAAGGAACGGGGGGAGCTGTTTAATCAGTTCGTGAACGATTTGTAAATTTTCTTTCCGGAATCCTCATAAAATGCGCCGCAATAAAGTAGGTACAAGCGCCTAGGCCGGCCAAAAGCAGAAGGATTCCCGCATGCTCCACAAATCGTCCATCCGGCGGCGCCCAGGCTTTGGCGATAAATACCACCAACGCCATGATCAGGCTCGCGGCCAGCATCTTCATCACATTCCGCCAGTCCAAGATATCGAGCTTTATTTTGCGATGCATGAAAATATAAAGGAGCAAAAAGTTTAGTATCCCGCCGGCGGAATAGGCAACGGCGATGCCCATAATCCCCCATCCAAGTCCGATGGCGAGAATCGCGCTGCCTCCCACGCTCACTATTGCTCCCGCGAGGGCTGTCCATACCGGCGTTTTAGTATTATGGTAGGCGTAAAACCCGCGGCTTAAAATGGGAATCAGCGATTGGGCGAAAAGGGAAATCAGCAAAAAACTAAGCACCGTCGCGGTCATGGCGGCATCCGTAGCGCTGAATTTGCCGTAGCCTAAAATGAAACCGATTATTTCTTTCCGCAGAACCAGCATCCCCAGCGTCGAAGGGATGATCAGGAAAAGCACCTTTTGCATCACGCGCTTGATTTCTCCCGCGAATTTTTCATGCGTCGGCTCCGCGGCCAGTTCCGATAGCGTCGCGAAAGAGGTGATGGCGAAAGAAATCGCGATCATGCCAAGCGGTAAGGCCTGCAAATT
>JAFGNE010000023.1 GCA_016927155.1 Candidatus Peregrinibacteria bacterium | reverse complement strand
TTTTGGCTGTCAAGCCGCAGTCAAGCAGCGAGCGCGCATCCAGCAGTTCGACTTCATCAAGGTGGGCGAGTTCCCGTCCTTCAAATCCCGCCAGCCGCACTTCGTACAGGATTTCCAGCCGGCCGCAAAACCTGCTTTTCAGCCTGCGGCAGCCTTTGGCTATGCAGCTTATTTTTCCGCGGTCGCGGGTCAGCACCGTGAGGATCTGGTCCGCGTCATTCAGGTTGGACTTGCGGAGGATAAGGCCGTCGGTTTTGAATTGCCGGTTCATCAGAAAGAATGTTTTTTCCGGAGGTAAAGTTCAATGGCCAGGTAACTGCTGATAAGGCCGACCAAAAGGGCCGTCCCCGTCTGCCACAGCAACGTGACCGCAAATCCGTCCTCAAAATGGACGAGGATGGCGTTAAGGCCCGCCATCAGGCTTTCGTTGCTGATCACGGCCAGCAGTTTCGTTACCAGGTATTTTAGCGCCAGGCTGGAAAAAGCGAAACTGAAGAAAAGGGCGACAAGGGCGTACAGGACGCCTTCGAACAAAAACCCCCCGCGGATAAAATTCGCCTTGGCGCCCACCAGCTTCATCACGTTGATCTCCTGCTCATGGCTGTGGATGTTCATGTTGATGCTGTTCAGGATGATGAGGATGACCACCACGGCGAAAATGGCGTTTAGCCAAAAGCCCGTTTTCCTGATGAAGCGGGAAATGTCCAGGATTTTTTCATTGCGGGTTTTTTGTTCCAGGTTCGCCTTGAGCTTTTCCTGGTCCACCACCGAATTCCATTGGGGCTGTTCCAGGTATTTTAAGATCGCCCCGTTGTCTTCCACGCGCTGCGAAACGATGCGGACCACATTGGGGAGGGGATTTTCCAGCCGGTGGGTATCCAGGAATGAGATGACATGCGGGTATTTGAAGCCGAATTTTTTAAGGGCCTCTTCGCGGCTTATGAAAATCACCTCTTTCACTTCGGGGCGTTTTTGCAGGTTTTCCACAAAGGCCTGTATGGAATAATTTTCCGCCGTTTCCGCCATCTCCACACTGATGTCCAGCTTTTGCCCCACTTCGCCCATGACCGATTCCGTGGCGTAACTTAAGGCCAAAACGATGTTGAACACGAAAAGCATCAGCGCGATGATGAGGATGGTGGCGGCCGAAAGCAATTTATTCCTCATCAAATCCTGCCAGCCGTTTTTGGTGACGCGCCTAAGCCAAATGGACTTTTTTTTAAAATGTTCGGCCAGAGCCATGGGTTTTTGTTTTTACTCTCGGAAAAACTATACCAAAACCCTAGCCCCGGAGCAAACTCGATTTGTACTTGTCAGGCGCGTGGGCGGGAAGCCGCGTGATTTTGATTTCGGGGAATTCCCTGTTCAGGTAATCCGTGTCCGCCTTCTGGTCGTAGCCAAGGCCGATCACATGCGGCTTATGGTCGCGGATGCACTTGTAAAAATTCTTCGTCTCGCCCAGCATCACTTTGTATCCGAGGTATTCGTTCTGCACGGCCAGGAGCCGGTCGTTTTCATTGTGCGCGGGCGGCCGCCCTTTAAAACGTTCCACATTCACGTCGCGCGCCACGATCACGATCACCTCATCGCCCAGCTTTTTGAGTTCCCCCAAAAAGAACCGGTGCCCCGGATGCAACCCGTCAAACGTGCCGAAACCCATTACCTTT
This sequence comes from Candidatus Peregrinibacteria bacterium, assembly GCA_016927155.1. Classification (GTDB taxonomy): domain Bacteria; phylum Patescibacteriota; class Gracilibacteria; order UM-FILTER-43-11; family UM-FILTER-43-11; genus JAFGNE01. The sequence continues at coordinate 8,027 of JAFGNE010000023.1, read as the reverse complement.
ATCTTGTTTTTCATAAGATTATTGCGACTATTAGGACTTTTACGACTATTACGATAAAATCCTGAATTCAATCCTAATAGTCTTCATAGTCGTAAAAGTCCTAATAGTCTTGCATTCAGCGGCTAAGGCGGTTTTTGGTGACTCCGTTAAGCACGCGGTCGCTTAGGTTTTTGGCGGCTTTGTAGCAGTCCTGGATGCGTTTGTTGTTGGGGTCGAGCGTCAAGGCGCGCTTGAGGATTTCCACTGATTTCTCAAAATTTTTCACCTGCAGATAGCAGATTCCCAGATCGCACAGGGTAAGACTGTTCTCATGATCCAGATTGAGCGCGCGCTCCAGGATGATGATGCCCTGCGTGCGTTTGCCGGAATTGAAAAGGGCCCATCCCAGGCAGCGCAGGATTTCGGGGTTATTCGGGTGCAGGTCATTGGATTTTTTGAGGAAATCAATGGCTTTCGGCCAATCCTGTTTTTGTGATGTGATGAAGCCGAGGATGTAATGGGCCGTGTAGCTGTCCTTGTCGAGCGTCAGGGCGCGGGCGCAGGCTTTTTCAGCGCGGCCAAAATCATCCAGGCTTACAAAATTGTCGGCAATCTCTTCCAGCGCCGCCACGCAGTCGGGATCGGAAAAAAGCAGTTTTTCCGCTTCTTCAATGGATTTTTTATGTTCGCCGGACAGTTTCAGGTCCTCGATATGCTCCAGGGCGTCGAGGATATGTTCGGGGTACTGCTGGTCGTTATGTTTGCGTTTGGGCATGGTTTGATGAAGGATTTTAAGGTTATTTAATTTTACCTTATTTCCCGCTATGTTTCAAGATTCTTTTTTTGTATCCCGTAGAAAAGCGTTGTTGGCGGCAATCAGGCCGGAAGGTTTGCCTGTGTCGAACCGTTGGCCTTCAATGGCGTACGCCCACACTTTTTGGGTTTTCATGATTGTTTTAAAACCGTCGATAAGCCTTATTTCGCCGTCTTTGCCCGGTTTCGCTTCACGCAGGGCTTTCCAGGTGCCCGCGGGGCACACGTATTTGCCGATGATGCCAAGATCGCTCGGCGCCTCTTCGGGGGCGGGCTTTTCCACCAGGTCCAGCACTTCACAAAGCCGCCCTTCGCATTTTCCGGGATTGATGATGCCGTAAGAGGAAACCTGGTCGCTACGGACCCGTTCGACGGCGATGACGCTTTCGCCGCGGAAATGGTCGAGCAATTGTTTCGCGGCCGGGATTTCACTTTTGACGATGTCATCGCCGAAAAGCACGAGAAAAGGCTCGTCGCCGACCCATTTTTCCGCGCACAGGATCGCGTGGCCGTCGCCTTTGGGTTCATCCTGGTAAACGTAATGGAATTTGGCCATCGTATGGAGGGAACGGATGCGGCGGGCCGGCTCCTTCTTCCCCCTTTTTTCCAAAAGCGCCTCCAGTTCCGGCTGGCGGGAAAAATGGCTTTTGATCAGTTCCTTGCCTTTGGAGATCACAAAAATGATTTCCTCAATCCCGCTTAAAACCGCTTCTTCCACCAGGTACTGGATCACCGGCTTGTCCACAATGGGGAGCAGTTCTTTGGGAACCGCTTTGGCGGCGGGAAAAAACCGTGTCCCCAACCCTGCGACCGGCATTATGGCCTTGCGGACTTTCATGATTATCGGGATTTAATTTTTACGATCCTCATCTGCACCGTGTTCCTCTTGGGTATCCGGATGTACAGGATGTGGTTGTTTTGAGTGGCCTCAATCACCTGGGAGTCGGCGTTGGGGGGGAGGATGACGGAACGGGAAAATTCACCCCAAAAACATTCCTGCAGGAAATAATCTTTTTTCTTGAAGCCCATCATGTCTTCGTCCATTTCGCGGCGGCCGCGGATGGTCAGCACATCATTGTTGATGACGACTTCCGCTTCAGAAAAGTCCACTCCGGCAAGCGGCGCGATGATAAGGATTTCCGTCTGGTTTTCCAGAATATCAATCGGCAGCTGCCCGAAGCCGGACGGGACGTCGCCGGGTTCTTTAAGTTCAACCTTTTCAAAATCCCTGGAGGCTTTAATGGGGGCTGTCGCGGACCTATGGATGAAGAGTGTCTTCATGGCTTGATGTTACCAGAATTTTTTTCTTTTTGGGAAAGAATTTGTCAAATTCCTCTTTGTTAAGCACTTCTTTTTTGAGCAGGACGTCGGCGATTTTTTTAAGCAGTGCCTTGTTTTCCTCAAGCAGCACGGCGGTCTTTTCTTTCGCTTCATTGATCAGGTTGGCGACGGCCCCGTCGATTTTTGCCGCCACTTCTTCGCTGTAATTCGGCCTCATGCCAAAGTCGGCGCCGAGGAACTGGCCGCTGGATTTTTCGCCGAAGATCACGGGGCCGAGTTCTTCGCTCATGCCGTATTCGGTGACCATCCTGCGGGCGATTTCCGTGGCACGCATCAGGTCGGAACTGGCGCCCGTGGTCACTTCACCGAACGTTTGTTTTTCCGCCATGTAGCCGCCCAGCAGCGAGCAAAGCTCGTCTTTGAATTTGGAAACCGATTTCAGGTGCTTGTCTTCTTCGGGAACGAACCAGGTGACGCCCAGCGCCATCCCGCGCGAAATGATGGAAACTTTATGCACCGGGTCGCAGTGGGGGAGCAGTTTGCCGATAAGGGCGTGGCCCACTTCATGGTAGGCCGTGATTTTCTTTTCTTCGTTGGTGAGCCGGCGGGATTTTTTCTCGGGCCCCAAACCGACTTTTTCAATGGATTTTTCAAGGTCTTCCTGGGCGATCGCGTGCCGGTTGTTTTTTGCCGCGAGGATCGCCGCTTCATTCACGAGGTTTTCAAGGTCCGCGCCGGAAAACCCGGGAGTTTGCTGGGCGATGGGCTCCAGTTTTACCTGCTTTTCCACCTGTTTGCCGCGCACATGCACTTTCAGGATCTCCTCGCGCTCTTTCAGGTTGGGCATGTCGATCGTGACGCGCCTGTCGAAACGGCCCGGACGCATGAGGGCGTAATCCAGGATATCCGGCCGGTTGGTGGCGGCCAGCACGATCACGTTCGTGCCCTGTTCAAAACCGTCCATTTCGGTAAGGATCTGGTTCAGCGTCTGCTCGCGCTCATCGTGCCCGCCGCCCATGCCGAACCCGCGCTGGCGGCCGACCGCGTCAATTTCATCGATGAAGATGATGCAGGGCGCGTTGCGTTTCGCTTTCTGGAAAAGGTCGCGCACGCGTGAAGCGCCCACACCCACGAACATCTCCACGAATTCGGAGCCGGAAATACTGAAAAACGGCACGTTGGCTTCGCCGGCAACCGCGCGGGCCAAAAGGGTTTTGCCCGTCCCCGGGGAACCGATCAGAAGCACGCCCCGCGGGATTTTGGCGCCGATTCGGGTGTATTTTTTGGGGTTCTTTAAAAAGTCCACCACCTCCACCAGTTCGTCTTTCGCCTCCTCCATGCCGGCCACCTCTTTGAATGTGGTGCGGTTTTTGCCGTTCTTGCTGTACACGCGCGCCTGCGACTTGCCGAAAGAAAAAGCGGAACTGGCGCCTTTGCCCAGCTGCTTGGCCATGAAAACGATCAGCGCGATGAAGAGGATGATGGGAAGCCAGTTGGAAAGCAGGCTCAGCCAGAATGCGCTCGCTTCCGTGCTGATGATCGCCACGGCAGTCGAATTTTTCGGGTCGGTAAGGCCCAGGGTGCCGATGGTATCGCCGTCGGCTTTATAGGCCATGTATTTCTGCCCGTCCAAAGTTGTGGCGTAAAGCTTGTTGCCTTTGATTTCAATGGCTTCCAATTTTCCGCTCGCATAATCGGCCGTCAGCTGGCTGATGGGCATTTCTTTGGCCGCGGTCTCGCCGTTGGGAGGCTGGGGATTCACCAGATAATAAGCGGCGGTCAAAAGCAGCGCAAAAAGAATCACATATAAAAAACTCTTATTGCGCTGGGGCGGTTCGAACTTGGGTGGGGGAAGGTGGTTTTGCATGGTTATTTGGGTTTAATTTCAGTGATTCCGGGCAAATAAGGGTGCAGCACTTCAGGTATTTTCACGCTGCCGTCCTCCTGCTGGAAGTTTTCGAGGATCGCGATGATCGTGCGCGTGCTGGCCATCGCCGTGCCGTTTAAAGTGTGCAGGATCTGCGCGCCTTTTTCGCCTTTGTACTTAATGTTTCCGCGGCGCGCCTGGAAGTCGGTGCAGTTACTGCACGATGTGAGTTCGCGGTACTTGCCCTGGGTGGGGATCCACGCCTCACAGTCGTATTTTTTGGCGGCCGGCGCGCCCAAATCCCCGCCGCAGATGTTTACTACCTGGTAGGGGATACCGAGGTCCTGCAGGTTTTCCTCTTCGATGCTGAGAAGGAAATCATGTTCCTCCCACGATTTTTCCGGATGGCAGAAGGAGAACATTTCCATTTTGTCGAACTGGTGCACGCGCAGGATGCCTTTCGTGTCCTTGCCGTAACTGCCTGCCTCACGCCGGAAACAGCCGGAAAAACCGATATAACGGCGCGGCAGCTTCTCTTCGGCGACGGACGAAAACATATGCAGGCCGGCAAGCGGCACTTCCGAAGTGCCCACCAGATACAAATCGTCCTCGTTCGGGTTCACGTGGTAGATCTCGTTTTTGTCCGCGGGGAAAAAGCCGGTGGCATACATCATGCGTTCTTTTACCAGCATAGGCACCGTGACGGGTGTGAAGCCTTTTTTCGCGTACTTGTGCATCAGCCAGTTGACGAGCGCGAATTCCAAAAGCACCGCCTCGTTTTTAAGATAATAAAATCTTGCGCCGCTCACCTGGGTGCCTGTTTCAATGTCGATGAGGTCAAGCAGCTTTCCCAGTTCTATATGGTCGCGCGGTTTGAATTTGAATTCCGGGACTTTTCCGACTTTCCGCACGACCGCGTTTTTAGTCTCGTCTTCGCCTTCGGGGACGCTCTCGTGCGGGATATTGGGCACGCCGTCTTGTATTTCTTTTAATTGAATAAATAATTTGTTCAAATTTTCTTCGGCTTTCGCAAGGTCATCGCCGAGTTTTTTCATCTCTTCGATGCTTATTTTTTTCTTTTCCGGGGCAAGCGTGGGGATAAGCTTGCTCACTTCATTCCTTTTAGCGCGTTTTTCTTCGACGGCCGTAAGTTCCGCGCGGTATTTTTCATCCAGCGTGAGCAGCGCGTCCACATCCACCTTCACCTGCTTTTTGGCAAAGCCTTTCTCGTAAAGCTCACGGTTTTCGCGCAGATGTCTTAAATCAATCATGGTTTGGTTATAAGAAGCAGGAATTATTGTACGTAGAAAAAAGGGAGGGAACAAGAAAAAAGAAGCGGACGGAAAGAAGCGGACCATGCTTCGCCTTTTTATTTTTCCGGCCGGGCGGCGGGTTTCGGTTTTTGCGCGTCCGGCTTTTTTTCCGGAGCCTCTTTCTTTTTCCTGATCACCACTTTTTTGATCACGTTTTTTTCGACCCTTTTGATTTCTATTTCCGCGCCGTCTATCTGCACTTTTTCGCCGATTTCGGGAAAACGCCTGAGCTTTTCCAGGACCACCAGGCTGATGACGTTGTGTTCGGGAAAATCAAGCGAAAGCCCCATCTGTTCATTGATTTTGGCTACAGGGACTTCCCCGTCCGCTTCCCAGCAATTCTTGCCTTTTTTCTCTATTTTCGCCTCAGGCGTTTTATTCGGAACCTGTATTTTTGTCCCCATAATTTCCTCAAGGATGTCGTTCAGGGTAACCAGCCCTATGGTTTGCCCGTGTTCGTCAATCACCACGATCATGCGGCGGTGCTTTTCTTTAAGCACTCTGAAAAGTTCAGTCAGTGTCGCGGTTTTCGGCACGACAACGGCCGACCTGAACTTAAAATTCCGCAGGGGTTCTTTTTGCCGGGCACGGTAAAGCAGGCGCACCAGGCTGTGCACGGAAATAATACCCCTGATGTTGTTCAGGCTTTCCTCGTAAACAGGGAAGAACGTGTGGTCGTGCGCCTTGAAAAAAGCGGCCAGCTCCTCCCTTTTCATTTTGATGTCAATGGCGTCGATGTCTTTCAGGAGCGTCATGATTTCCTCCACCTTGGTTTTGCCGAATTTCAGGATCTGTTTCATAAAAACCTCTTCCTCTTCGGCAATCACCCCTTTTTCGGCGCCGATATCGAGGATGGCTTCTATTTCCCTCGCGGTCATCGCCATGAATTCCTTCCGGTCGGATTTCAGGAGCTTTAAGGTTCCCCTGGCGATCCATTCAAAAATAATGGATACCGGGCGGAAAATGACCAAAAACCCGAGCAGGGGATAGGCCATGCCCCGGGCAATCGCCTCGGGAAAACGGAGCGCGACGGTTTTGGGGCTGATGGACCCGAAAATGATGAGGGTGAACGTGAAAACGACGGTGGCCAGGCTGATGTTCCCCTCACCGAAAGTCTTGACAATCCACAGGGTGGCCGTCACCGTGGCCAGCACATTGGCCACCTGGTTGCCCACCAGGATGGTGATCAGGAGCTTCTGCGGCTGTTTTTTAAGGGAAACAATGGCCATGCTGGCGAATTTCCCGTCTTTTTCAAAAGCGCGCACTTTGGCTTCGCCAAGCGCCGTAAGGGCGATCTCCGAGGCCGAGAAGGCCCCCGAAAGGAAAATAAGGACGATAAGCAGCGCGAATTCAATTCCCATTTGTTTTTATTCCTTATATTATACCAAAAAACTTCGTTAAGGGAAAGGGCAAGAGGCTAAGGCAAGGGGGAAATTTTTACAGGCCTGCGTTTCTTCAGTGCTGCGTGCGGCTTTGAATGGCCAGCCTGACCAATTTCATCCTGTCCGTCTGCCCGCTTACGATCGAGGCTTCGGCGCCAAGCGTTTTTTTAAGGAATTTGCAAAGTTCCGCGTTCGCCTTGCCCTTTTCGGCCGGCGCCGCGACACGGATTTTATAAGTGCCGTCTTCCATGATTTCCGCGATCTCGTTTTTGGGTGACTTGGGCAAAACCTTCACGCGGATATAAAGAAGGGATTTGGCTTTTAAAAGCGCTGATATTTGAATAAAATAATTGTTCATGTATAAAAAATTTATTCTAATTTTTCAGGGCAAGGGGCTGGGCAAAGGGAAAATTCCAATCCCTTGCCCTAGTCCCTAGCGCAAATGCGCTCTTCGCCATTTCTCAATCGCCCCGTGGTTGCCTGATTGGAGGACTTCCGGCACTTTCATCCCGCGGAATTCGGCGGGCTTGGTGTAATGCGGATATTCCTTTTTGCGCCCTAATTTTTTACTGAACGTTTCTTCCCGGTGGGATTCATCGTTGCCCAGCGCGCCGGGCACAAGCCGGCTTACGGCGTCGATAACAACCATGGCCGCGAGTTCGCCGCCCGATAAAACATAATCGCCGATGGAAAGTTCCATATCAACAAGCGAGTCGATCACTCGCTGGTCTATGCCTTCGTAATGGCCGCAGAGCAGGATAAGTTGTTCAAATTTTTTGTTCAACTTTTCCACCATCGTTTGCGTCAGCCTTTTGCCGGCAGGCGTCAGGTAAACAACGGGGGCTTTGGGCGCGAGTTTTTTCACGGCTTTGATGCAGTCGAAAAGCGGTTGCGGCGTAAACACCATCCCCGCGCCGCCGCCATACGGCGTGTCGTCCACTTTCTTGTGCTTGTTGGCCGAATAGTCGCGGATGTCGTGCAGATGGATTTTGATCACCTTGCTGCCCTGCGCTTTCTTCAAAATGGATTCGTTCAGGAATCCTTTGAACATTTCCGGAAAAATGGTGAGGATGTGGAAAAGCATAAATAGCTTTGTGATTCGGCGACCTTATACTACAATATAAGCTAAGTTAAACCAAACCGACATGAAAACCAAAAATATCCTCATCATTTTATTCGCCGCGCTTGCCTTTCCCGCCGGTGTTTTCGCGCTAAGCGCGCCCACGGTGGATTCCGTCCCTGAGAGCGTCAATGCCGATGTGTACACGCTTAAAATTCATACGGAACAAGGCGCAAAGGTGACCGTCGTTGGCGGCCCTTCCGATCTCGCTCCTGTTACCGATGGGGCGGACGGTGACGCGCTGGATGGGGTTGTACAGGTCATGGTCGGCC
>JAFGNE010000022.1 GCA_016927155.1 Candidatus Peregrinibacteria bacterium | reverse complement strand
GTGATAACCGCGACCGGATAAGACATTTTTTGGGCCCATCCCGCCAAGGCGATAACGCATGCCAGCTGGACGATGACAATCAGGAAAAAAATCCCGCTGTGCGCCATTATATAAGAAAGAAATGCGGCCGATGACGCGGTTTGCCAAGCCACCAGGGCGGAAATGAGGAGCGCGCCCGCCATCCAGCGGTACACGCTGGCAAAAAAACGGCTGACTACGGCTTGTGAAGATAAGGCGGTATCAAGGATGGGCATAAAAAAATTAAAAGTAAGTTTTTATAATTTTGACATGGCGTCCGCGAACTCCTGGTCGCTCGCCTCCTCGCCCGTAAGGCAATCGCCGCCATGCTGTTGCCAGTAGGGAAGGCTCTTCATATTTTTCCGCGTCAGTTTTTCGGCCAAAAGCCTGTCGGTTCCGGGCATGGCGCCCATAAAATACTGCACCCCGCCCTCAAAAACCTCTTCGCAGCTTTTCACGCCACCGGCAGGTGACCAGCAATGCACACAAACGGCGCCGTCAGCCATCTCGCCCCCTATCGTTTGGGGATCATCCAGCGGCATGCCGCAGGCAATACAGGTTTTCATGGTCAATCGGATTATTTCTAAAAAAGAAAGAGCTTACCGGGCCATTTGAGTGGTAGGGCCAAGGGGACTCGAACCCCTGTTAACGGACTGAAAACCCGCTGTCCTAACCCCTAGACGATGGCCCCTTAAGATGCGAGGAACGCAGATGGTATGCGGAAAAATTATAGCGGGCAAAGAGGAAAAGTCAAACGAAGGAAAAAACAACTCATGCTATTTTTTTCGCTTTCTGCCGGTTTTATAAGAAGGCGGAACCGCGGAACGCGGATAGTGAGTACGCGAAGAAAAATGGCCTCTTTTATAACCAAGGGATTCCCATGGGTCCTCCCGCTCCTCCTTTTCATAGACAATAAGACGCCCCAAAGACTTATGGACTATAAAATCAGAAATTCCTTTTTGTTCGAGAACCGTCTCAATAGCTTTACGGACGCGTTCAAACTGTTCCTCGGGAATCCTGATGACTTTAGGAAAAAGGGGTAAGCTATCAGACTGATAATAAGGATCTATAATCCGATAAACGGCACTCCGGATTTGGTTTTTGAGCTCAGGGGTGCCATCCTGGATATCCAGTTCCAGGCTTTTCACGTGATCAGGTGATTTTCCTATTTCTGTTGTCCCTAAAACATCAGACATGGCATATTTTTGAGTAATACAATAATATAGTAACATATTTTAATTTTTTTTTCAAGTCCCTTCACCTTAAAAATTAGACTATACTGAATTCACTAATCTTTAAACCCCATGATCAAGCGCGCCCTCATTTCGGTTTCCGATAAAAACGGAGTCGTCGAATTCGCCAAAAAACTTTATGAAAAGGGTATCGAAATCCTTTCGACTGGCGGTACAGCCAAACTGCTCCGCCAGAATGGCGTGGACACCATTGATGTGAGCGCCTATACCGGCCGGCCCGAAATGATGGATGGCCGCGTGAAGACGCTGGACCCTAAAATCCATGGGGGACTCCTCGCCGTGCGCGACAACAAAGAGCACATGGATTCGGCCAGGGAAAACGAAATCAGCATGATTGACCTGGTGGTGGTGAACCTTTATCCCTTTGAGGCCACCATCCAGAAAAAAAACGTGAAATTGGAAGAGGCGATCGAAAATATCGATATCGGCGGGCCTTCCATGCTCCGCAGCGCGGCCAAAAATTTCCGGTATGTTACCGTCATCACCGACCCTGCGGATTACGAAGTGGTGTGGGAAGAAATAAATAAAAAAGGCGATACGGAAGAAACCACGCGCCGCCGGCTGGCCGAAAAGGTCTTCGCGCTCACGTCCCGGTACGACAGCCTGATCGCAGGCTACCTAACGGATAATAAAACGGAACATATCACTATCGAAAAAATAAACGACCTGCGGTACGGCGAAAACCCCCACCAAAAAGCCGCGTTTTACCGCGATAGGGGCGGAGCGGCATCCAGCTCCCTGCCTAACGCCAAAATACTCCAGGGTAAGGAACTTTCCTACAATAACATCATGGACGCTGACGCGGCACTTAATATCGTACGCGAATTCGCTGAACCGGCCGTCGCCTTTATCAAGCATGCCAACCCCTGCGGCGCGGCCATCGGGAAAACCATCACGGACGCGTTCATCAGCGCCTACGAAAGCGACCCGAAATCGGCTTTTGGTGGCATCATCAGTCTGAACCGGACGGTAACAGCCGACTTGGCGGAAGCCATCACGGCCAAATTCTTCGAAGTGGTGATCGCCCCAAGTTTTGAGCCGAAAGCGCTGGAAATTTTCAAGGCGAAGCCCAACCTGCGCGTGCTGGAAGTCGGCAAAGTCCAGCCGCTCACGCCTTACAAGACGTACAAAAGGGTGGTGGGCGGCCTACTGATCCAGGACGCGGACACCAAAACCATCCGGCCGGAGGACCTGAAAACCGTCACAAAAAAAGAGTTGTCCGCGGAAGAGCTGCGCGACCTGCTTTTTGCCTGGGGGATCGTCAAACACGTCAAAAGCAACGCCATCGTAATCGCCAAAAACGGGATGACGATCGGCATCGGCGCCGGGCAGATGAGCCGGGTGGATTCCACGGAAATCGCCATCAAAAAGGCGGGAAAGCGCGCTAAGGGGGCCGTACTGGCTTCCGACGCCTACTTCCCTTTCGCCGATTCCATTGAAGAGGCCGCCAAAGCCGGCATCACGGCCATCATCCAGCCGGGGGGGTCAATCAGGGATGAAGAAGTGATCGCCGCCGCGGATAAGCATGGGATTGCCATGGTCTTTACCGGTTTCAGGGCCTTCTTGCACTAGGATGTTCATTTCTAAAGTCAGAAAATCGTTGGCGCAGATCCCCTCCTTTACCAAAATCATTGTCGCCGTTTCCGGCGGGCCGGACAGCGTGGCTTTGGCTTACATGCTAAAAAAGCTCGGGTACAAAATCGTCATCGCCCACCTGAACCACGGCCTGCGCGGGGCGGAAAGCGACGCGGACGAAAAATTTGTGCGCGATTTGGCGAAAAAATGGAAAGTGCCTTGCGTGGTGCAAAAATCAGACATTCCTAAAACAGGCAACCTGGAAAACAACGCGCGGCAAATCCGTTAC
>JAFGNE010000021.1 GCA_016927155.1 Candidatus Peregrinibacteria bacterium | reverse complement strand
TCGCTCCACCGGCGGGCGTTCCTGGCCTCGTGCAGCCGGCGGGCGGGATCCACCGCCACGAAAATGGCCGCCGCCAAAATGGCGATGACCGCGATGACGATGATGAGCTCCAGGAGGGTAAAAGCTTTTTTAGCCATAAGACAGCAGCTTATGTTTTTTCTCGTCCAGTATACACCGTTAACCCCGCTAACGTCATCTGGTCGTATTGAGCGTCAAATAAGCCGGAGAAAGGTGATTTTTTCCCGTCAACGAAAACAAGCTTATCTTCAGGATCGGTAAAAACCCGCCGGACCTTTGCCTGCAGGGCCTTGGGGAAGCCGATAAAATAAAACATGTGGAAAGGGTGGCCGAAACGCGCCTCAAAATCCTGTTTTGTCTCTTCGGATATTTTATGGTACCCGCTGTAATGGGAATTATTGGCGTCAATAGCCCCCTCAGGACTGAAGCTATCGTAAAGCAACCCGTTACGGAACAGGGAAATGGACACTTTTTGCCCCTCCTGAGAAAACAGGGCAAAATCACCCGCCGGCGCTTCAGGGAAAAGGGCGATTCGCGCGTAGGGGTCAGGAACAAGTTCAACAGGCCCGATGCCCAAATCAGCGGCTATTTTTTCAACCGCCCCTTTAAAAATCCGTGGCATACCGACGGCCCCAAAAGAAGACGATTTTTTTTCGTAAGCAAAACTCAATTCCTCGGGAGGGAGCGGGCAGTTCTCACGGATATGATCGTCCATTTCAGCCTTCAGGGTGGCATCCGGTATGCTTCCGGAAAAATCCCTCACAAACGGATAAAGCCGCCGAAAAGGGACATTGACCGCAAGACGGCCAGTTCCAATAGGATGGGGATGCGCCCCTTTAAGCAAAGCGCCTAATGTTTCCCGGAAAGAATCCGGTTCTTTGATGTCCCCTTCCACGACAACTCCTTTTTCCAAAGAGGTTTCATTGAAACCCAGGAGGCGGCCCTTGGGATCCATTTGGGCGACTTGGATAAAATCGTCGTGGAGCGCAAGGACGGCGGATATTTCCTTTTTCCCGAACCGCAGGAATTTTGGAAGAGAAAAATGCATACAGATGGATTAGGCTTTCGGCTTAGCGTTCATGTTATTCGCTCCAGCTCAGTATACCAAAGGCGGGGTCCAGATGAACGGCCATTTCGATATCATGCTGGAAATGCTGTTCGGAACCGGTAACCTTAATCGTGCGGGTTTCGCCCATTCCGGAAATTTCCGCCGCGCATGAAACGCCGTCGATTTCATAGGTTTCTCCGGCATATTCCGAATCACGGTGCAACCGGATCAGCGCTTCCTCGGCGCACCCTTCGGTTTTGACGAACACGCGTTCGGAAACAAGAAGGTGATAAGCGTTCAGGCGGCTGGAAATGCCCATAAAAACGGCTCCGAGGCTGACCGTCAGGATAACCGCGGCCAGGATGACAGTGGCTACCAAGGCGACGGCCCCTTTGTTATGGAAAATTTTTGAAGGCATGGGTCTTAAATTTCTTTACGCACGGAAACGTTAGTGCGGACATCAAGTTCATAATCATAAAGCGGGTCCTGCCCCGGATTGGCGCTTGAAAGGGTGAGGTAAAGTTCCAGGCTGTCGGGGGCGTCACCCTGGGCCAGGGAACTCAAAACAAAATTGTCCACGTTTACATGGTCGGAAGTCAGGTCCGCGGATTCGCCGTTTTCCGTTAATCGGAGTTTGCGGATATCCGTGGACTTGCCGCCAATCACGACGTTTTTGGTATACGTATCAAATAGGACCGTGCCATTGCGCACGAGGATGAGCACGCCGGGATCGGTGTCGAAAACAAACTGGAACGGATCAACGCCATCGGCGCTCCTGACGTAATATTTGAAAACGTCAACAACCCGGGCGGCATTTTCCGTAATTTCGCGGCTGTAACGCCCTTTTACTTCCGAAACCTGCGACTGCCAAAAAAGCCGGACAATGGCAAGGAGGATCATCGTGAAAATGACGATATAAATGATCATTTCGACAAGCGTGAAACCCGATGTTTTATGGAATTTTCGCGTCATATTTAAGGGGATTCGGGCGGGGGCGGCCAAGGCGCCGGATCGGGATAATTATGCAGATAGGTATTAACGGAAACCGATTGGGACTGCTCCGCGTAGGGGCTCCAGCCGATTTCAATCAGAATTTTTTTGCTGTCGGGATCAGGCTCGCCGCTGATTTCAACGATATTACCTTCCCCATCCCTCCGGACGCTCGAAACCGTAACCTGCCGCGTGATCCCGTCACGCTCATCCGAACTGCCGTAAAATTCCCAGTAGCCATTGGAAAGACGGAGGCCATGTGCCCCCTCCGTGATTGCGGTAAAATCGCCGTTCCTGATGGTACGGAGCGCCTCCCAAGTTTCGGTTAGCATGGCGCCGGCTTTCAGCCGTTTGCTGTTTTCAAGGGCGGAAAGGTGGCTTCCCGTAATCAGGGCGGCCACTCCGCCGACAAGAATCGCGAATAAGGCCACAGCCACCACCAATTCCACGAGGGTGAATCCAGAGCCTTTGGTTTTGGGGCTAATAATCATAGTTCACTATTCCTAAACGGTTAACGGAAATGATGAATTCATCCGGGTCCGAAATAAGCGTGAGGGTGCCTTCATTGGCAATGCCGCTACGCTTTTCAAATACCGCTTCATGCCCGCCAAAATCAATGGCGGAAAACGTGACGGTAGTGGGGAAAACCATTTCTAAATCAAAAGAAGCGTCGCGGTCCACGTAAGAACCGCCTTTAAAAAAAACATAACGGTCCGGATCGGAAGAAGGATCGAAATACAAGCCCCACGACGAGCCTTGCAGGCCGGAAACGGCATTAGTGCGCGCCTCACGCAAAAGCTGGACCATTTTATGGCCTTCACTGGCCAAGCGCCGCTCACCCAAAAAGTCACCAAAGACAATGGCAGTCGAACTGAAAATCAAAGCAAAGACGGAAATGGTGATCATCAGCTCGATGAGGGTAAAACCTTTGGTGGATTTTGGGATGGATTTCATAAGGTTTAACGCAAACTGCCGGTGAGCTGGTAAATGGGGCTTAGGATGGCCAAAGCCACAAAACCCACAGCCACCCCCGCGATGATCAGCAGGACAGGCTCAAGGCTTACGGCGAAATTTTTCATTTTTTCGTCCACCTCCGCCTCATAAAATTCGGAAATATAACCAAAAGAATCCGTAAGCCCTCCCGTGCGCTCGCCTAAAGCGAGCAGGCTGACAAACATGGGGTCATAAAGGCGGGGGTATTTTTCCAGCGCTTCCGAAAGGGATTCGCCCTTGCGCACCAAAGGCAAGGCCTTTTCGATGCTCCTGCGGTAATAATAATTGGAAATGATGGAGGTAATAAGCATGAGCGCGTTTTCCAGGGGCATCCCGCTTTCCAAAAGGGAATTAAGGGTACGGCTTAAGCGCGCCAAAGTGATCTGCTTGTGTAATGGGCCAAAAAGGGGGAAGCGCAGAAAGAACCAGTGAAAAAAAGGCTTGGCAAAAGGCCGGCGATATATCCACGCCAAAAAGACAGCGAAAACAAAAAGGCCGAGCCAAAGATAAAAACCGGCCGCTTCCGAGAATTCGGCAAACCATAAAAGGACGCGTGTGGTGAAAGGCAATTCGGTACCCAAGCTCTTAAAAAGGGGCAGGAGGTTGGGGAGGACCAGGAATGAAACGGAAAGTCCCAGGCCGACAATGGCGATAAGGACGAAAGTGGGATACATCATGGCGGAAAGGACCTTTTGCCTGAATTCGATTTCCTTGGAAATCACCGTGGCCAGGCGTTTAAGGTTGATCTCCAGCGAACCGGAAACTTCGCCTGTCTTGACCAGGTTCAAAAAAAGCGGGGGGAAATATTGGGGATATAAGCCAAACGCTTCGTGAAGGTAAGCGCCGCGATCAACACGCGCGATGACATCTTCAATGATTTGTCTTATTCGCCCTTTCGCCTGGACCAACGCGATTTTAAGGGCGTCAGGAATAGGAAAACCGGCGTGAAGGCCCGCGTAAAGCTGTTTAACAAGAACCAGCCGTTCTTTCGCGCTCACCCCACCAATGATGATTTCCTTGTTAAACATCGGGCTATTGGTTAATAACCCTGAACAGCTCATCAAGCGTCGTGGATCCCTGCAATACTTTTTGGAAACCGTCATCCAGCATGGAAGTCATTCCGTTTTTTTTCGCGGCTTCCCGTATATCGGATTCGGAAGCCTGTTTCAGGATGAGTTCCTGGATATTTTTTTTCACTTTCAAGACCTCGGCAACAACCGTGCGGCCGCGGTAACCCGTCCCTCCGCATTTTCTGCATCCTTTTCCTTTAAACAGGCGCATGGAATCCCCGGCTTTGGAAAAATAACGGCCAAAAAGTTCACGGCCCTCTTCATCCAAGGGAAATTGGCTCTCATAATCAGCAATTTCTTTTTTCGTAAGCTTGAAACTGGTCATGCAATGGGGGCAAATCTTTCGGACAAGCCTTTGGGCGATGATCAGGTTGACAGTGGACGTGATGAGGTAGGGGTCCACGCCCATCTGCACAAGGCGGAGCGGCGCCAGCGAAGCGCTGTTGGTGTGCAAAGTGGAAAGCACAAGGTGGCCGGTAAGCGCCGAATGCATGGCGATTTTGGCCGTCTCCTCGTCGCGCACTTCCCCGATCATCAGGATGTCGGGATCCTGCCGGAGCAAGGATTTAAGGCCTTCCGCGAAAGTGATGTTGGTTTTAGGGTTCACTTGGGACTGGTTGATGCCCTCGATGCCGTATTCAATGGGATCTTCAATGGTGGAGATGTTGATGCCTTCTTTGTTCAGCCGTTTCAGAAGGCAATAGAGCGTCGTGGTTTTCCCGCTGCCTGTGGGACCGGTGACCAGGATAATGCCGTTGGGCTGGCGAAGGCTTTTTTCGATAATTTTTTCATCGGGCGCGAGGTAGCCCAAGGTAGCCAAAGTGAGCTCCTGCGCCTCCATGGGCAAAAGCCTGAGCACTGTTTTTTCACCGAAATGGGTAGGCATAACCGAAACGCGCAGGTGGATGCGGGTGTCGCCATAACTCACATTGAACCGGCCGTCCTGGGCGGACTGGTGTTCGTCAATCCGGAGTCTCGCGAGGACTTTGACATGGTTGACCATAGTTTCCAGAAAACGGATAGGCAACGTGGCTACGGAAACAAGCATCCCATCCACCCGGAAACGGATCCGGATGGATCCTTCAAAGGGTTCGATATGGATATCCGAAGCGCCCCTGTCATAAGCCATCAGGATGAGCGTGTCAAAAATGCTGGAAATATTATTAAGGGATTCCAAATGGCTGATATTTTCTGTCGCCCTTTCGATGAGCCTTTCGACCCCTTCCCGGGAACGGTCCTGATAATGCTTCAGGGCCATGCGCACCTGCCGCGGCGAAGCGTAATAAATCTTGACCTTTTTACCTGTTTTTTTCTCAAGAAGGTGAAGGAAATGCAAGTCCATAGGGTTGACCGCGGCAAGATGGGCCCCTTCATCGTCTTCCCTGAAAACAACTGCCATTTCCGACTCCGCGACAGACTGGGGCAAAATATGCAGGGCGCCAAATTCCACTTTCACCTCCTTCAGGGAGACATATTGGCAGTTGAAAAAATCAGCCATGGCACGCCCGATTTCATCCTCTTTCAAAAGTTTCTCTTCCTGGATCATGGCCGTCAGGTCGCCGCCTTTCCGCCCATGGATATCACGCACATGGGCGGCCTGTTCTTTGGATATCAGTTCCAATTTGACGAAATAATCGAGGATTTTTTTGTTTGTCTCTTCGCCATAATCACCAGGGTCTTTGGTAATATGGCGCACTTTCCATTCATCCGGTGCGGTAACGGTGGCAGCTTGGGGCATGGTTTTGAATATAATTTATCTTTATATTATACCACAAATAACCCCAAAAATGAAGGGGTAAATAGCCTCATAAACGCTTATTTAATCTTGCCTTTCAGGTATATCTTAATGATATTTCGAAGGTCATCAAGGTCAACCTTATGTTTCACAAAATATTCCCTGGCGCCTAAGGAAAGGGCCAGCTCTTTGGATTCCGGCTGGTCGAAATTCGAGAAGACAAGGACGGGAGGAGGATCCTTTTTGGCTTTTAGCTCTGCCAAAATATCAAAACCACTTTTAAAGGGCATGTTAAGGTCCAGGAAAATCAACCGGTATTCATTTTTATTGATCAGCGCGCTCGCTTGATTCCCGTCATTGGCGACATCAATGTCCAAACCTTCGTCTGCCAAAAAACTGCGCATTGCTTTGCTTAGGTAAAGATTATCTTCCGCAATCAGGACTTTATTTAGGAATTTTTCCATAAAAAGGGACGCTTAGGCTTTCTTGCCATGGCACACAAGGCATGTTTCCCGCGCGATATCATCCAGGCTGGCTCCGGATTTGACGAGATATTTGGCGGTGATTCCTGTAACATTGCAATATTCCTGGCTAAAGCGTTCTTTCAGGATTTTTAAGAGAAGGTGATCGTCTTCCGCGATGAACAATTCGTGCTTTTTCTTCATAAGGAACCCGTTAAACGATAAGCGGAGGTCACTTCAGAAAATTCTTAACGGCCTTAACCACTTCATCAATGGCAATGTCGGATTTTACATAATACCCTTTCGCCCCTAGCCTTTTCACTTCTTCCTTATCTTCATCCTGCGCCAGGTTACTAAAAATAAGCACAGGGGTTTTGTCCTTCTTTTGGCGCAACACCCTAAGAACTTCAAAACCGTCTTTCATCGGCATAATGAGATCAAGGAGGACGACGGAATAATGGTTTTTACTGATTTTTTCCAGAGCTTCCGCGCCATTGCCGGCGGTATCCACTTCAAAACCCTCTTCTCTTAACCGGTTGCTCGCGATCTTTACCAAAAAAGGGTCATCTTCGGCAATCAGTATTTTGCGGAGTTTAGCTGTTTTTTTCATGGCAACATAAGGTTAACTTATTCGATGGGGGATAAGCTGCCTTTCCCCCTCTTTAAGGACAGGGCCTTTTTCCGGGAAAATTAAAATGAATTTTGTGCCCTTGTTTTCGCGGGAAATAAAACGGATGGAACCATGACAAGCATGCATGATCTTTTTGACGATGTACAGGCCGAGCCCGGAACCCGTCGTGGAACGTTTGACCGCTTCACCCGTACGGAAAAATTTTTCGAATATCCGATGTTGCTGGTCTTTGGGTATCCCGATGCCATGGTCTTCCACTTCAATTTGTACCTTCCGGGCCTTTTTTGCAAGCCGGAGGGTAACTGCAGTACCCGGATCGGAATATTTAACGGCATTGGAAAGGAGGTTAGAGACAACCTGCTGAAACAGTTGGACATCCACTTCAATGGAAACGGATGATGCGGGCCGTATAAAATTGATTTTTATATTCTTATCCCGTAATTCGGCATTAACTTCGTTGATAATCTGGCCCAAAATATCCGTGATGTCTGCCCTTTTGGAAAGCACGCTGATTTTACCCGTTTCCAAACGGGAAACATTAAGCAGGTCATTGACCAGGCTAACCATCCGATCATTGGATTTTAAAGCGTCCTGGGCATATTCATGCTGGGTTTTGGTAAGTCCCCCCTTGCGGAGAAGTTCCTGCAGCAACCACTTGATAGCAGTGAGCGGAGTGCGGAGCTGATGGGAAGCGAGGGATACGAATTCCGTTTTGGCCCTATCGATTTCCATTTCCTTGGTGATGTCGCGAAAAGTAGCGACAACCCCCAATAATTTCTCCCCAAAAAGTATGGGAGAAACCGTGGTGGCCAAAGGTAAAGGTTCCGCGCCCTTGCGGGTAAGGAAAGTTGTGGTAAACACAACCTTTTTATGGGCCAACGCTTCTTTCAGGGGATATTCTGTAAAAGAAATAACCGCGCCTTTTTCATTTTTAAGTTCAACCAATTGCGCATAAGGCCGGCCAAGCACTTCTCGGGAGAGATGCCCGAAAAGTTCTTCCGCTTCATGGTTAAGGATTATGACATTACCGCGCAAGTCAATGGCCGTTACCGCTTCGCCCAAACTGGCCAACAGAGTATCGGATTTTGCTTTTTCTTTTTCAATGGTGGTCAGCGCTTTTTTAAGCCCGTGGTGGGCAATTTCCAGTTTATTTTTGGAAAACTTGATCTCATCAGTTTTTTTCTGGCTTTCTTCGATGAGCCCGCGAAGGTTTTCGGCCATCAGATCAATAGCGACCAAAAGGTCTGTAAATTCATCTTCCGAGGAAGGCAATTCGGGTTTTTTGGTGAAATCCCCCAGGGAAATGCTTTGAAGCAGGGGGGTGATTTCATCCACGCGTTTTTTGGCGTATTTCCGGAGCTCTCTCAGGTCTTTGAATACGATCATAAACCCGATAACCTCACCCTCTTCGTTTTTCAAAGACGAACCGGAAAGACTGACGGGAATTTTCGCGCCTTTTTTTGTATAACAAAAAATTTGCAAATCGGTAAGCGCCGCGACCTTTAACCCTTTTAAGGTACCCGCCCATAAAGAGGCGTCCTGGCGCAAAATAAACTCACCAAAAGACTGGCCGACTAAATGATGTTTCCTGGCCTTAACCAATAAAGAGGCGGTATGGTTGGCGGATTGGATTTTCCCCTCGCGGTCCAGGATAAAAAGCGCGTCCGGCATGGTTTCAATCACATTTTTGGTTTCATTCAACGAATTGACCAAATGGTTCGTCATTTGCCTGAAGGCAATAGCCAAAGTCCCGATTTCATCAGCGGTATTCACGCTGATATTATGCTTAAGCTGGCCGGAAGCGATCCGATGGGCGCTTTCCGCCAAACGGACAATGGGGCGGGAAAAAGTGGCCGCCACCACATTGGCCATAATGATAAACAGGACTAAAACGGCAAAAATATAAAAACCGATTGTGATTTCCAGGGTATGGATCGGCTCCAGGGTTTCATGGCTATATTGCTCCACCAAAAGCGCCGCGTCAAAAAAGGGTAAATATTCGTAGTAGCCCATCACTTCATAATCGCCATATCCCATGTAAGCGGCAAAACCTTTTTGCCCATCCAGGGCTTTTAAAGCGCCTTGTGTGCGAATAACCATGTGTTCCAATTCAGCGGCAGGCACTTGGTACTCCTCGGTAAAACCGGTTCCGGCGACAACAGAATAACCGCGGCTAACGATGTAAGTTTCACCGCTTTTTCCTAATCCGCCCCGTTCCGCCAAAATGTCGTTTAGGGAAAATAAATTGACACGGGCGCCCAAAACGGCCAAAAGCTCATGAGAAGCGTTGGAAAGGGGGATAGCGATGGTAATCGCGCTCCCTTCAGAAAAAGAGGTGGAATAAATGGGAGTGGCGCAAAGAGCCTTTATCCCTTCCCGGAAACAATCCTGGTCCGACATATCAGCCTCTTCCATGGCAGGCGTTGTGGAAACGATTACCTTGCCTGTGGCCGGATCAACCAGGAACAGTTCAAAAAAAACAGGATTATGGTAAAGAAACTGCTCCATGGTGGAAACAAGCCTGTTTTTTATTTCCGCTTCCGGTGCCCGCCTAAAAGAATCTGTTTCAGCGATAAGTTCCGTGGAAGAAGCCGCGAAAGCCGCGACGCGATTTTTATTATCTTCAAGCCATAACCGAAGCTGGCTGACTTTATGGGAAGCGATGGATGAAAAAAGTGTTTCTGTGCCCGTAGAAAGCGTCTGTGAAACCTGCCGGATGGTCAAAAAACCCAAAAGCAAAGAAGAAAACAGGGCGGAAACGACAAAATAAAACGCCAATTTATTTCGGATCGTGAAAAACCTTGACCGAGTCAGATTTTTTTTCGTTTGCTCCAAAATAGAAATTATTTTTTCAACCATAAGAAACTACTGAACAGAGCGGATAAAAATACGGTTCCGGCATCCTGTCCCCGCTAAAATCAGGGCTGATATCCACTTTTGTGTAATCATGCTGGAAAACCCCCTCGTCGGCCACCACGATGACCCAAAAATTACCGGACCAAAAATCAACAGCCAGGCGTAACGGCGGGTTTCCTTTCGCCATAAAATGCCCCACTAAAAACCAGCCTGCGACCGCCGTTGCCCCAAAAGCCAGGGCAATAAGCACCAGGGCAAACCGCCGGTAAAACGGAGGGGAATGTTTCATCGGGCTAAAAAGAGGATTTAAGGAGCTGGATAAAACGGGGGTTAAGTACTGCTTTGATATCAAAATCCAATTCTATATCCCGATTTTTTTTCAGGTATCTCGCCACATTCTGGACGCTGCCATAAAGCGACCCGCTCCCCATTGAAAAACTAAACGCCGTCAGGTTATCCTGTAAATCGTTGATTTTATCTTCTTCCATCAGCGCCAACAATTCCTCAGGGGCATAATGTCCCGGATAAGATTCAAATTCCACTTCGCTGACAAGGGCCATAGCCTCTTCCGGGTTGGACTTAATGAATTCCGTCGCCCTGTACCAAGCCTTCATCATGCCGGAAAGGTCATCCGCCCTGGAATCGGCAAGCGAAAGGGGTATAACCAAAATACCGGGGGAAAGCCCTTCGATATCGGCAGCGGTGAAAATCCGCTTAAGGTTATATTTGACTTCCATTTCGCCAAGCGTAGGCTGCCACGCGATGGCCGCATCTAAATTTTTATCGCCGAACTCTTCGGGCAGGTCATCGGTATTGACGGGGACTTTCACATAATCCCCTGCAGCCAAGCCCGCGTTGGCCATAGCAAGTTCCAGATAAAAATCCAAATAAGATTCAGGGTTAACACCCACGCGTTTTCCGCGCAAGTCGGAAAGGCGGGCAAATTCCGGTTTCGCGGCAATCCCTTCGGCTTCCAAAGAGGTATCGGTAACCAATATTCCCACCAAATTGACCTTGCCGCGGTTCAGTTCAATCAGGTCGTAAAGGGCCAGCACGTTAGCATCAAGTTCTCCGCGCGTCAGTTCATCAAGCGACCCGTCATAATCCGCCGAAACATCTTTCATCTCAACCGATACCCCTTCTTCGGCGAAATAGCCTTTTTTCTGGGCCACGATGACCCAAAAATTTCCCGGCCAGACATCGATGGCCAGGCGGAGCGGCAATGGTGTTTCGGCAACCGGAAAATCGGCTGTTTTTTGAACAAAAAAGAACCAGCCTAAAAAACCCGCGCCCCCTAAAATCAAAACAGCCAG
Organism: Candidatus Peregrinibacteria bacterium; assembly: GCA_016927155.1. Classification (GTDB taxonomy): domain Bacteria; phylum Patescibacteriota; class Gracilibacteria; order UM-FILTER-43-11; family UM-FILTER-43-11; genus JAFGNE01. The sequence continues at coordinate 3,501 of JAFGNE010000021.1, read as the reverse complement.
CGTTATTTTAAGCCACCTGTAAAACTTGTGGAGATTGTTCTTGCTCATCAAAAAAAATTAAAAAGATATTTTTGAGGATTCGCCGAGACGTTTTTTAAGGCGTTCAATTTCTTTTTCCATCATCAGCATTTTTTTGTGCCGCTTGATATTCATGCGGCCCATGAATTCCATCTGCTCCACTTTCCGCTTAATTTCCATTTCAATTTTCCGTTGTTCGGTGATGTTGGTCTGGATCGCCAAAAACCCGATAACCTGGCCAGAATCGTCCAATATGGGGCTAACCGACGCCCGGATATCAATCAGGCGGCCATCCCTTGTTTTATTGACGAGGATAATACTCAAAGGCTCTTTATCGAGGATACGGCGCCAAAAATTCTTGTAAAAAGGGAGGGACTGTTTATCGGATTTCAGGATCCGGGGCGTTTTGCCAATGGCTTCTTTTTTCCGGATAAGGTAAGTGGCTTCAAAGGCCGGATTCACATAATTGATCTTACCCTTGGCGTCAGTCATGAACATGATCTGGCTGGACCGCTCAAAGCCGAGATGCAGTTTTTTAAGTTCGATTTCCGATTTTCTGCGCTCCGTGATGTCACGAACCGTTACCTGCAGCACAAGCCGGCCTTCCAATTCCATGCGGGTGAGTAACACTTCCGCAAAAAAATCTTCGCCGTTCCTTCGACGATGGACCCAGGAAAAAAGATTGCTTCCCGTCTTATAAGCCTTTTCAATTTCTTTATCAGCCGCTTTCTTTGAATCGCTGCCATCGGGTTGCTTGGGGGGGGACAATTCAGAAGGATGGAACTTGCAGAATTCTTCAACGGTCTTCACCCTGAACATTTTCAATGCCGAGGCATTGCAATCAAAAAACTTTTTCCTGTCCAGCATCATGATAGCATCGGTGGAAGCCCTAAAAATGATCTTGTATTTTTGTTCGGCTTTCAGGCGGGCCTCTTCGGCGCGTTTGCGTTCGGTTATATCGCGGATGATGGAACGGGTATACATAAAATCCCCTTTCTTGTTGTAAACCGCGATGGAATCGACCTCGACTTCAATCCGTTCGCCGTTCTTTTTAATCATCTTCCCGCTTGGCACAAATAAAGAACCTTTTTGGATCAACTTCTTAAAACCTTTTTCTACCTCACGCCACAGTTCCGGCGCGTAGATTTTTTTGATAGATATGCCAAGCAGTTCGCTTTCGGAATAGCCCAAAAGCTCGCGCTCCTTTTTATTGGCGAAAATAACACGCCCATTTTTATCCACCGAATGGATCATGTCGGGCGAATTTTCTACAATATCACGGTACCGTTCTTCCGCCTCAATGATCTTTTCCTGCACCTTTTTTTCTTCCGTGATATCGGTTTGGATGGAAAGGAAACCGATGATTTTCTTCTCGTCGTCGATGATAGGATTCACAGATTCCATCACATTAACATAGCGCCCGTCTTTTGTCCGGGTCGTCAGCTCAACATTCATGGGTTTCCCCTTAAGGAGATCGCGCCAAAATTCACGATAAAAACGCGTCGTCTGCTTGTGGGAATTGAGGATATGGCGGGATTTGCCCAAAACCTGGTTCGCTTTATAGCCGTACAATTTCATAAACGTGGAATTGACATAAGTGATCAGCCCTTTTTGGTCCGTTATGAATACCGCCTGATCCGAACGTTCTATACCCAGTTTGAATTTTAGCAATTCCTCTTCAATTTTTTTTCTCTCGGAAAGATCGAAATCAATGCAAAACATTTCCGGCTCCTGGCCTTCAATTTTGACAATGACATGTGTGGAATAAACGTCAATGGAAGAGCCATCTTTCTTGCGGAGCTGGACTTCACCCGCCGGCAGGAATTCGCCGGAACGATCTGCTTTTTTTGCCAATTTCAGCCCCTGCTTGAACATGGGCTTGATAGAAGGCGGAAGAATGAGCTCGCTCAGGTTTTTGCCAATAGCCTCCTTGGCGGAATAACCATAAATCTTCTCGCTGGCCTTGTTCCAATAGCGGACTATGCCGTCTATTCCGTACCCCTGTATCGACATGGGATTCGCGTCCATCAGGGAACGGCTTAAAACTTCGCTTTCACGCAAAGCCTCTTCTGTCTTTTTAAGTTCGGTAATGTCCCGCCCTATAGAAAGCAGACCAATTATTTTGCCATTCTTGTCTTTCAGTGCCTTGTCATACCATTCAACAAGAATCTTACGTCCGCTTTTCGTAACAATAGGATTAATATTGCCTTTGGTGTGTATATTCCCAATGGCTTTGCGAAAAATTTTTCTAATCTGATTGTAATCACACTTGGGCAAAAAATTAGTAAACCAGTCCTTTCCTTTAACTTCAGCTAAGGAATAACCGGTAAGCTCCTCCATATAAGGATTAAAATCAACAATCCTTCCCTCCATGTCCAGGATAAGGATGATGGTCGGAGCGGTATCAACGATGCTTTTAGAAAAATCACGTTCTTTTATTAAGGAATTATTTAAACCCATAAGTTCTTTGGAACTTATATCTAAAGAACGTTCAATAAGTTTTCGGTCGTTATCAAATCCGTCATAAGCTTCACTGATTGCCGATAAAAAAAGCTTGAACTCTTTAGGGAACTTTTTTGAGTCGCCAAAATACTTTTCAATTTGTCTTTTGAGTAGTTCATTCATATTATTTTTCGGAAAAAGTGGTAATGGTCATGGTCTGATTATGGAATTCGCTTTTCATGTTCGCGGAAGCAAAAGGGCAAATTTCGCCATAGGAATAAAATCCCGCTATCACCACTTGCTTCCCTAATTTTTCTTGAACGACTTCGATCTCTTCATCAATGCGTTGCTTTAAAATCAGCTTTCGGCCAATACAGCTTACCAATAAGGCAAAATCAGGTTTTTTTGATCCAAGTGACGCATGCGCCAAGGCGGCGGCGGCGGCGGACCCGCCAATCAAATGATCAAAATTGGCCCTCATTAAATGGGCAAAAAACCCTTCAGGCACGTCGCCGGCAAATGTCAAACTTTGTTCTTTTTCATTAACAGAAGCAATTGTCCTAACGATATCATTTTTACCAGCCCCCGAACGGATGCAAAGCGGAAAAAACAATCCGGAAGCAGGCAGGCCTTTAGCCTGATCGCCTAAATATTCTTTGTATATTTTCAAGGCAAGCTTATTGTCCAGCGTATAAAGGACATTCCCTTTTGAGCTGGTGATCAATCGTTCCGGCCCAAAAGAATCAAAACCCCCCATGGAGCCATAACCTACCTTGAGCTTCTTGCCATAAAAACCGATCAGGGCAATGGTGTGTTTTTTTGGCATGGCGTCTAAACCAACCAGGGTTTCTTTATAATGAAGACCGTCTCCGGCCAAGCCTCCCGTTAGCGCTACATTTTTTGGCAATTTGCTGATAAGCCCTTTTACAAGTTCCGTGCCATTAACAATGAGGCCGTCGGAAATCACCAAGGTATGGGCCAAGCCCTTGGGATCTAATTTAGACATTAATTTTTGTCCAACTCCAAAACTTTCCTTCATGG
>JAFGNE010000020.1 GCA_016927155.1 Candidatus Peregrinibacteria bacterium | reverse complement strand
CGGCAGCGAAGGGCGGGGGCGCTTTCAAAAACGGCAAACGGATCCATGTATCCGGGATATCGGACATGGAAAAGGCCATGGTCCTTTATTGCCACGCGGCCACGCCCCAGGCCATCAGGAAAGCGGAACATTATGTGGTCGGCCTCAAACTGGCCGCGCGGGATGCCGCGCGCCTCCGTGCCGCGGGCTCCGAAATGGCGCTTGTGGCCAAAGGCGCGTGTGAAGCGTATCTGATGAACAAACTTCCGCTATGGGACTTGGCCGCCGGAGCCTTGCTGGTACGCGAAGCGGGCGGAAAGGCGACGGACTTTTCGGGAAAAAACTGGATGCCGGGCGATTCCAATATCATCGTGAGCAATGGCACAAAAATCCACGATGAAATGATTAAAATCGTCAATAAAAAATAACGTGTGATATAATCGATAAGAATCAATAAAGCCTCAATGTCCTTTCGCAGTAAATGTAAAATTTCCATTCTCGCCCCTGTCCTCACGCTCGTTCTTCTTACGCCTCTTTTTGTAAAAGCGGAAGCTTATTGCGGAAATGGCGCGGTGGATGCGGGCGAAGAATGCGATGACCGCAATTTCGTGAACCGTGACGGCTGCAGCGCCTACTGCAAGATCGAAGACATGGAATCTCCAACCGTTGTCAGCGTTTCCATTGAGGACGGGAGCACGGGCGTTCACACTCTTACGCCCAACCTTACCGTTGGATTCTCCGAACCGATTGACCCCGCTTCCGTCACGTCAGAAACCGTGATGGTTAAAAACAACGGGAATGCGCTTAACGCGGAAGTGAGCCTTTCGGAAGACGGCAAAACCGCGATCCTCACTTTTAAACAGGACCTTGTCGCTCTTGACGAACACGCGGTGATCGTTGAAAACGTAAAAGACGTGAGCGGCAACGCGATACCCCTGACCATCGTTTCCGTTTTCACGGCCGGCGACGCCATAGACCACACGGCGCCCCATCCTTTCGCTTTTCCGCCGGGAGGCGCTTACACGGTAACCCAATCCCTGAGCCTTAAGGCGTATTTGGGGGATTACACCGGCAGCGACGAGTTCCTTGACCCCGACGCGACGATTTATTACACCTTTGAGGGGATCCCAACGGAAAAAAGCGCGAAATACGAACGGCCCATTTCCATAGAAAGAAACCGCGTAATCCGTTTTTTCGCGGTGGATAAGGCTAAAAACAAAAGTCCGATAAAAACCGAAATGTACCGTTTTGCCTGTCCGGAAATAAGCAACGCGGTTGAAATCACGCCTTATCCCGCCTGCAGCGTTACCAAATGCCAGTATGGGTTCAGCCTGAAAGGCAACGTGTGCGTGGCGAACCTGGGAGGAGCCGATCCGAACGATTACAGGCTGAACGCGGTAACGGCCCCCCTCCTTTCTTCCGACTCACCCGTCAACATCATTTCTAAGCCCGCCCTTTATATCACGCCGGAACACAAAGGGGTGTTGCCGCGGCCTGTCCTGTTCAAGGAAACCAAGCGCGGCACGGTGATCCGTTTTGAAAAAAACACCTCAATCACCACGGAAGACGGCGAGCCGTTTACCGGCTATATCCTGCCGCCGGAAAACCTGTACACCAAGGATTTCCCGATTCATTTCGGCTATACTTTCAAATCGATCTTCAGAATGGCGCCCGCGGAAGGGGGAACACTGCTTTTCAGCCCCCTTTATTCCATCACTATCCCCTACGGGGACAATTACGAACCGGACGAAGAAGTGACCGTTTTTACTTTTAACGCGGAAACCGAACAGTATTCGGCTTATCCCGCCGATTGGGTATCGGTGGACATGGAAAGCAAACAGGTAACCATCCAGGCGGATAAAACCCTGACTTTCTTCATCGCCCAGTCGGGCAAAAATTACAACCGTGCCGTTTTCAAGGATACCGAAGGGCACTGGGCGAGGAATTATGTGGAGGCGCTCTACCGGGAAGGAGTGGTGAAAGGCCGCGACAAAGATATTTTCGCGCCCGACGAAAACCTGACCCGCGCCGAATTTGTGAAAGTGGCGCTGGGCGCCGCGGGAATCGAAGTGGAAACGGAAACCTCCAAAGCCCCCTTTGCGGATGTCCCCCTTTACGCCTGGTACGCCCCTTACATCGCCAAAGCCAAGGCGCTGGGCCTTGTTGGCGGTTATCCCGACGGCAATTTTAAGCCGGACCAGGTGATTTTGCGGGTGGAAGCCGTCCATATCCTCATGAAAGCGTTCGGTTTTGATACCGCTTCCGTTGACACGAAGGACACGTCAGCCGATGCGTACAGGGACGTGCGGAAAAGCGAATGGTATTTTCCCGCCGTGCGTTTCGCTATCCAGAACAATCTGATCAAGGGGCGTCGGACAAAAGAGGGATACATCCTTCCCACGTTCGGCCCCGACCGTCCCATTACCCGCGGAGAAATGGCGGAACTCACAGTAAAAGCGATAACTTTCCAGGAAGAATCCAAATAGAGAAATAGCGGAGGAAGCTCCCGTTTAAGTTTAAAGAGGCTTGAATTTTTCCCTCTTTTTTGATATAATATAAAGATAAATTATAACCCGTGCTCCAGTATAAGATCCCCCAAAACGTCGGCATAGAAGATAAGATTGTGGGGCCCCTCTCCCTGCGCCAGCTCATCATCATCGCGGTGGGGGGAGGAATAAGCTATGTGCTTTTCGCCCTTCTGAACAAACTTTACGAGTTGAATATCCTTGAATATATTGTGATCGTCATACCCGCCCTCATTTCTGTGGCGGCCGCCTTGATTAAGATCAACGACATCACGTTCACGCGGTTTCTGCTTCTTGCGCTGGAATTTGCGATCAAACCCAAAAAAAGGATCTGGGACCACCGCGGGATCGCCCCCTTGGTAGCGCCTGACATTTTTGACCTCAAACCCCAAGAATCGCAAGCCTCAAAGGAAGAAAAAGAAAAAAAACCGGTTAACCTGGATGAACTGAGCCGGATCCTGGATTCCGGAGGCTTGAAAGACGTTAAAGCGGCCGGTTCGGAAGACATGGACAAGGCCGGCGATGAGGATTTGGTCACCCAGGCTTTTTTCGGCAAAAAGAAAAGTGAAACCGACAACATGTATTTCCGGGCCAACAAATACGAAACCGCCAAAAAACGGCTGGATATCCTCGCCAAACTTCCGCGAACGGAACCGAAAAAAGAAGAGGTAAAAAAAGAAGAAACTGTAAAAATGCCGGCGCCTGAAATAAAACCAGCGCCAAAACCAACGCCTCCGCCGGCTTCGGGACCCACCATAAAACCCGCCCCAAAACCCCAACAGCAGCAGCCCGTCCAGGCGCCCAAACCGGCTGCGCAGGTTTTCAGTCCTCCGCGTCCGGTAAAACAGCGGGCGGAAAACCGTCCGCGGCAAAAACCGCCGAAAAAAAGGCCGAAACCTGTGCCGCAAAGGCAGGATACCCAAATAAACACCACGCAGAGGCAAAAACCGATTCAATTTGTTCCGCAGCCGCAAAAAAAACCGGAACCGCCCGCGCGGCCCAAGCCCATTATCCCCGTTTCCAAAACACCCCCTATTCCCGCTCCCCCGCCTAAAAAACCAATGTCATCCACCGGGGAAATCAGGATGGAGGAGTTAAAAAAAGGCGAAATAGAAATTAACCTCGACTAAAATGGCCGAAACAATCCAAACCGCCGACAAATCCGTCCGCCAAAAAAAAGGCAGCGCGGCTTCAAGCACCCAGCTGTACCTCGATATCGCGGAAGTTAAGGACAATGTCATCGTCCTGAAAAACGGCGGGCTTCGGGCGATTCTGCAGACAAACAGCATTAATTTTAACCTGAAGTCGGAAGAAGAACAGAATGCCATCATTTACGGTTACCAGCGTTTCCTCAATTCCCTCGATTTTCCCATCCAAATCGTGGTGAGGTCCCGCAGGCTGGACATCGACAAATATCTTGAAAACCTGAAAGAGCTGGCGGAAAAACATGTGAATCCTCTCATTAAGCAGCAAACGCTGGAATACCGCGAATACATCCAGAAACTGGTGGAATACGCGGATATTATGGAAAAAAAGTTTTATGTCGTCGTCCCTTATGACCCTTACCGTGCCCAAAACCTGAACCTGTTCGCTAAATTCATGCAAAGCATCTCTTCGGCGGACAGCATTGACAGCATCAAAAGGCGCCATCACGAATTCGACGAACTCAACAAGGGGCTTTCGCAGCGGGTGAATATGGTGAAAGCCGGCCTGGAAGGATGCAATTTACGCGTAGCGCAGCTTTCCACCCCGCAGATCATTGAGCTTTTCTACCAGATCTACAACCCCGATACCGCGCGAAATGAAAAACTGGATGACCTCTCTAAAATAGACGTGGAAAGCCTGTAGTCTTACTGCGTTTCCATAAGCCTGATTTCGATGTTGTCCGCGATCCGCGGAAGCGCGGAAGCCCAAAAAGGCCAAACTTCGATTTTAACGGATTCGACTTCCGGGAGGTTAGCGACGAGATTGCGGGCGTTTTCAACGCTTTGCCCAAGCACTTTATTTTTCACTTTATCGGAAAAGCGTTTGCCCGCGGTATCCGCCGGATCAATTACAAACTCCTGTATGCCTCTGGCTGTCGCCGTAATTTTAATCTGTCCGTTTTGAGGATCGTCATCAATGACCTCGTAACTGACTGTTTCGGGGGTAATGGAATCATCCCTAAGACGCATATCAGGATGGGCGCGGGCCCGTAATTCCTTTTTAAGGAGGGCGAAAAGCTGGTCAAAATCATAAGCCATGCCAATCGCCTTGATTTCGGCATAAACTTCGAACTTTTCCCGGTAACTGCCTTCAATGTCTTCCGGGACGCGGAGGTCCAAAAGTTCAGTCTTAAGGTAGCGGCTGTCATCCAGCAGGGCAAGGTTGGTCTGGTTAAGCGCGTTCATGTCCCGGATGCGCGACTTCAGTTCTTCTCTGGCCATCAGGATGAGGTTTTCCTCGATTTGCTTTTTAGCTGATTCTATATCTTCCGCCCTGACCATTTTCCGGTACTTCGTGACCCCTCCCTGCATAGGTTCCACGCTTTCGGCCCATAACTTTGCCTGGTTATATTTGGAAAGGCCGGGAAGAATAAACCTGGAAGGGGGAATATTGCCCCTTTCCCCTACAGGGGAACCAAGGGCGTCAAAAGGGTCGGCTTCAACGGAAACGGAAAGTTCCCCCGGAATGGCGGTTCCTGATGGGTCGCGGACAGCCGCCGGCACAACGACAGGCCCCTTCAGCCGGAAAATAAGCCCTTCTTCCGTCTGGAGGCGGGTTTCCCCTTTAAGCTGCCACTCCTCTTCCGTGGCATTGATGATCTTGGCCTTTCCGCGCGCGTTCACCCCTTCAAACTGTTTGCCCGCCGTATTGAACATCTTGGTCTCTTTGGTCACCACGGTAACCTCCTCACTGGCGATCACATGGGCTTTATTCTGCTGAAGCAGGTTCTGGTTTTTGCGCTTGTCGGCCAGAATAACGTTGACCGAATGGCTGATGTTGTCGAACTTGGGCCGGATATAAAGGGTGGCCCCCGGAAGCGCGATATAGCTGACCAGCATAAAAAGGCCGATGCTGATGAGGACAATAAGGGCGAGAAGCTTCCGGTTCGGACGGGCGAAATGGAAAGAGGAAAAGAAATGACCCGGCTTTTTTCTGCCGCTTTTTTCCCGAAGGCGGAATTCCTTGATGAGTTCGCCGATCGTCATCTTTTTTTCCGTAAACCGGCGGGGCTGGTCGCGGACAACTTCATTCCGGCGGGCCTGGATGGGCGTAATGCGCATCTGGGGACTGTCTTCCGGCGGAGCCTTCACTTCATCGATCTCCAGCGACCGATGGACGGCGATACCTATTTTTTCCGCCAAATGGCGGCCATTGGCATCGGAAGTGACCAGGTGCAGAATTTTGCCCAACTTTTCCAGTTTGCTCTTAAGGATGGAAAGGTTCACGCCGCTTTCAAAAAGAATGGCTTTACGGGGCACGACAAGATAAATTTCGGTTTGCCTGAAGCGCTTTACCCTGTCGTAAACCGACGTGATCTCGTCGTCCACTTCGATGTAAACGATTTTTTTCATTATTTTTTGAGGATGGAAAGCCCCGGTAATTCTTTTCCTTCAATCATTTCAAGCGAAGCGCCGCCGCCGGTACTGACCAGGGTGAATTTCTTTTCCAGCTTGAATTTCTCAATCGCCGTGGCGGTATCGCCGCCGCCGGCGATCGTAAGGCCTTTTACCTTGGCGATAGCGGAACCGATGGCTTTTGTGCCTTTGGCAAAAGGAGCCGATTCAAATGCGCCAAGGGGGCCGAACCAAAGGACGGTTTTGGCTTTTTTAATGATATCGGCATACTGTTTTATTGTTTTCGGACCGATATCTAAAGCCATGGCATCATTCGGGATTTTTTCGAGAGGGACAATTTTGACTTTCGCTTTTGCATCCAGTTTGTCCGCAACCACAGCGTCTACGGGAAGGATGACCTTTCTGCTTTTGCTCACCTCTTTTACGATATCAGCCATTTCCGTCATGCCCTCTTGGTCGATTTTAGTGGCGCCGACACCATACCCCTGTACTTTTCTGAGCGCATAAGCCAAAGCCCCGCCCACACAGACTTGATCGGCGATTTTCATCATGTTTTTTATCGCATTCAGCTTGTCGGCTTTTACGCCCGCCATAATCGCGACAACAGGCCGCTTAGGATGCACAAGGGCCTTGCTGATCTGTTCCGCCTCCTGCATAACGCCAAAACCCGCATAACCGGGGATAAACTTAGGCACGGACACCATGCTGGCATGCGCGCGGTGAGAATTGGAAAAAGCCTCATTCACATAAATGTCCGCGAGCGAAGCCAGTTGTTTTCCGAAAGCCGCCCTTTCGTTCTCATTTTTGCTCTTTTCGCCCGGGTTAAAACGCAGGTTCTCAAGCATTACGATTTTGGCGGGAGGGATCCCCTTTTCACCCCAGCCATTAACTTTGGCGACTTTTATTTTTATCAGTTTGCCCAGCCGCTCGGCGATTCTTCCGGTCATCAATTCTTTCTCGTTGTTTTTGGGCCGCCCCACATGGGTCATCAGGATTAACTGATCAGCCTCCTCCGCCAAAAGATATTTGAGCGTAGGCAAAGCGAACCGGATGCGCTTGTCGTTACGCACATTGCCTTTAGAATCGAGCGGGACATTGAAATCCACCCGCACGATCACCCTTTTACCTTTAAGATTTTTAAGGTTTTTGACAGTCCTTAGTTTCATTTTAAACGACTTAAAGGCTAATCCTTTGGGATTATATAGGATACAGCCTCTTACTTTCAATGTAATGGGATATAGCTTTTCCCTAAAAATATGGGGAAATAATACCCTGATTCCTCATAAGCCTTTTCAGGAACGCCCACATTACCCAAAAACAGTTTTCCGACGTGATCTTTATGCGCGTCGAGCCCCACTTTAGGCATACCCAAAGTCACCGTATACGTCGCACGGACAGCAGGAATCATCAATTGCCCCGTTTCCGCGTCCAGCCCCGACGGCACATCGATGGATAAAACCGGAATCCTGGAGGCGTTTATTTTTTGAATGACCTCATCCGCCGGCGGCCGCGGATTGCCTTTGAGTGAAAAACCGAAAAGCCCGTCAATGATCAGGTTATACTTATTGTCGTCCTGAACTTGTTTCAGGACCTCGCCGATATCGTGTCCGGAATACGGCTGATAAACCGTGACATTCACACCTTCTTTCTTCAAAAGTTCTGCCGCGACTAGCGCATCACCTCCGTTATTCCCCTTCCCCGCAACGACCAGCACATGCGGGCGAGGGCGATTGTCATCCTGAACTTGTTTCAGGACCTCGCCTGAACCCGCGAGGCATTCCTTCATGACCACTTCAAAAACCGCTCTTCCTGCGCGCTCCATCATGCTCTCCAAAGTCACTCCGTATTTTTTGACGGCATATTCTTCAAACGCGCGCATCTCGGTGGCGGTAAGCGGACTAAGTTCCATGAAACCATTATACTCCTTGCCCAAGCCCGCGCCCCTTGTTATATTTAAACAGCACTAAGTTAACCGGATGAAGCAATACCTTTCACTCGTCCAGGAGATCTTCGATAATGGCATCCAAAAAACCGACCGCACGGGCACGGGTACGATTTCGATATTCGGCGCGCAGAGGAAATATGATTTGCAAGAAGGCTTCCCCCTGGTCACCACCAAAAAAACGCTTTTCGACGCCATCATCCGAGAGCTTTTGTGGTTTTTGCGCGGCTCCACGAACATCAATGACGGGCTGAAAGAATATACCCGCATCTGGAACGACTGGGCGGATGAAAACGGCGACCTGGGGCCGATTTATGGCAAACAGTGGGTGGCGTGGGAAAAATTCGAGAAGCAGGCGGACGGTTCCTTCAAAATGTCCACGATTAACCAAATACAACAGGCGATTGATTTGATTAAAAACAAACCCGACTCGCGCCGCATCATCGTTTCCGCCTGGAATCCCGCCGATTTGCCACGGATGGCGCTTATGCCCTGCCACGCGTTTTTCCAGTTCAACGTGATGGGCGATAGGCTCGACCTGCAGCTTTACCAGAGGAGCGCCGATATCGCGCTCGGTGTGCCTTTCAATATCGCCTCCTACAGCGCGCTGCTCATGATGGTGGCGCAGGAGTGTAACCTGACGCCGGGCGTTTTTGTGCACACGCTGGGCGACGTGCACATCTATCTTAATCATGTGGACGGGCTGAAAGAGCAACTGAAACGCACGCCCCATCCCCTGCCTCAGCTTAAAATTACCAAAAAACCGTTCTGGGATTTGAAATTCGAAGATTTCGAACTCCAAAATTATGTGCACGATGAAGCCATTAAATTCCCTATCGCCGTATGAGCAAAAATGTTTATCTCATCGCCGCCGCGGACCGCAAAAACGGGATCGGCATTAAAGGAAAAATACCCTGGGATTTGAAAGAAGATATTCAGCATTTCCGAAAAGTAACGGAAAAAACTGAAAACCATGCCAAAATAAACTTGGTTATCATGGGGCGGACTACCTGGGAATCTATCCCTGAAACCTTTCGTCCCCTGCCCGGCCGGCGCAACGTAGTGCTCACTAAAAATAAGGATTTTAAGGCGGAGGGCGCTTACGTGTGCCATTCGCTGGAAGAAGCATTCCAAAAAGCGGATGACGCGATCGAATCCGTTTTTATCATCGGCGGCGCCAAGGTATACGCTCAGGCCATCAAAAATTCCAAAATGAAAGGTATCTACCTTACCCGAATCAACAAGGAGTTCAAATGCGACGCGTCCTTCCCTAATATACCGAAATCATTCAAAAAAATAACCCGCCTCGGCGGAGGAGACGAAAATGGCGTGCCGTTTGAGTTTTTGCTGTACGAGAAATAATTCCCTAATTTCGGGCATTCAGCTGCCCGCACGCCGCCTTGATGTCGTCGCCTTTGGTGTGGCGCAGGGTGACCGCGAGGCCCCCTTCTTCCAGAAGACGCAAAAATCCCATCATCGCCCTGGCCGCCGGGCGCCTGAAACCCGTGCCTTCCACCGGATTTAAGGGAATCAGGTTTATTTTGGCATTCCGCCCCTTAAGCAACTTTAAAAGGTCGCGGGCGTCCTTTGGCGAATCATTCACGCCTTCAATCAAAATATATTCGTAAAGCACCTCCGTCTTTTTTTCCCATTTCCTTATCTCTTTCATCACCTCATCAAGCGGATAAACCGCGTTAGCGGGCATCAGCTTTAACCTGAGTTCATGTGTGGACGCGTGCAAGGACAGCGCCAGGCCGATATTCAGTTTCTCATCAAAAAGCCGTTTCAATCCCGGCAATATACCGCTGGTCGAAACCGTCACGCGCGTTGGCGAAAGGCTATAGCGTTTCGGGTCAATCAGCACTTTGATGGCAGGAATAACGGCCTCCAGGTTGAGCAAAGGCTCCCCCATTCCCATAAAAACGACATTCAGGTTTCCAACGATCCCCTGTTTAGCCGCCTCACGTTTAGCGATCAAGAATTGATCAAGGACCTCATCGGCCGTAAGGTTTCGGAAGAACCCCATCTTCCCCGTGGCGCAGAACGCGCATTTCATGGGGCAGCCGATCTGAGAACTGATACAAACCGTCCCCCACTTTTTTGTTGGCGCGGTGTGGATAAGAAGAACGGTTTCAATCCGCTTTTTGTCTCCTGTCTCCAAAAGCCATTTAATGGCAGTACCATCTTCAGAAATTTCCGACTTCATAACTTTCAGGCAATCGAAAGGGATATGCCCATTAAGCCATTCGCGGTCTTTCTGTGGCAGACTGGTCATCTGATCCCAACCGGAAACAAGCTCTGTTTCGCGCGCATGGTGGACCTGCCTCAGGCGGAAAGGTTTCCATTGTAACTCCCTTGCGGCATCCAACAGGGTTTCCATATAAAAATGGTGGCCAGGGACAGAATTGAACTGTCGACGCAAGGATTTTCAGTCCTTCGCTCTACCACTGAGCTACCCGGCCACATAACGACGAAATTTTAAATGAAAAAGTTTACGCCCGCAAGTTACATTTTCTCCGGCACCTCAATACCCAAAAGCCCAAGCCCGTCTTCCATAATCTTTAGGACGCAAACAGTAAGGAGCAGGCGGGATTTTTTAAGCTCCTCCGAATCAGCCTGGAGGATGGGCAGGTTGTTGTAAAAAACGTTGAATTCCTGTGCCAGTTCATAAAGGTAGTTGGCAATGAGGTTCGGCTTAAATTCCTGGGCGGCACGGCGGATGGAGTCGGCGTAAAGCAGAAGCTCAATAGCCAATTGGGTTTCGGCAGGCTCCTTAAGCTCCAGGGTATATTTGGCGGCCTCTTTCGCATCCGTTTCCGCCTTGCGGATAACCGAGTGAGCGCGGGCGGCCGTGTACATAAGATAAGGCGCGCTATTCCCCTCAAAAGTAAGCATTTTATCCCAATTGAAAGTGATGTTGGTCGTCCTGTTTTGGGAAAGCACATTGTACTTAATGGCACCAACACCCATGATGCGCGCGAGTTCTTTTCGTTCATCAGCGGAAAGCTCAATCCCCTTCTCCTCAGCCAATTTCATCGCGCGATCTTCCGATTCATCCAAAACCTCTTCCAGTAAAATGATATTGCCTTTACGGGTGCTCATCTTGCCGTCCTCAAACTGCATCCGGCCGAATTTCACATGCACGTTTTTCGCTTTTGTGAGGCCGAGCTTATCGGTAACTTCAAAAAGCTGTTTAAAGTAAAGTTCCTGTGCCACATCCACCACATTCACCATCAGCTCAGGATGCCAATTGTCTTCCCAATATTTGATGCGGGCCAAATCGCGCGTGGCGTAAAGCGTGGAACCGTCCGACTTACGGACGATGGCAGGCGGCTCATCGGGATTTTCCATCGGCACAATCCAGGCCCCCTGTTCGCCGTCTATAAAAATTCCTTTCTTGCGGCCATATTCCAAAATGGCGGGCATTTTGTTCTCATAAAAGCTCTCGCCGTTAATCATGTCGAATTCCACATGGAGGCGGTCGTAGATCTTCTGGAACTCGACCATGCTCTTGGCCACAATAAATTCCCAAAGCTTACGGTTTTCACTATCGCCTTTTTCCAGTTTTTTAAACTCAGCGCGTCCGAAATCTTCCAGGCCGGGATCCTTCTCGGCTTCGTTGTGAAATTTAACATAGAGGTTAAGGAGCTCAGGAATGGGATTTTTCCCGATTAGCTTCATATCGCCCCACTGACGAATGGCATAAATCAGCTTACCGAATTGGGTGCCCCAGTCGCCCAGATAATTATCGTTCACCACTTGGTAACCAAAACGCTTATAAATTTTCTTCACCGCGTCGCCGATAATGGTGGAAAGCAGGTGGTGCACCCCCATGGGCTTGGCAATATTGGGGTGGGAGGTATCGAGAAGCATGATCGGTTTCTTTTTTTGTATTTCGAAAACACCGGAAAGGTATTTTTCCAAATCAGCGGCTAAATCGGCGCATTCTGTTGAATAAAATTTTTGTTCAACCCATAAGTTGATAAAACCCGGTCCGGCAATTTCCACCTTCTCAAATAAAACCGGATCCAGATGAGCTTTTATTTTTTCGGCAATGGCACGGGGGTCCCCTTTCTCTCTGCCTGCCAAACTCATGGCAATGTTGACGGCAAAATGGCCGAAACCGGGTGTTTTGGATTTTTCAATATGGATCCCGCCGGATGGAACGTCCATACCCGCTTTTTCAATAGCCTCGCGGAGCCCCTCACGGAGGGCGGATAAATTTCTTTTTTTCATAATACCGGTTAAAACTTGCCTTAATAATAGGGAATCGGGACGAAAAAGCAAAAAATAAGCTTCAAGGCGGGCACGGAATTTGATAAAGTGTAACGTGCAAGACAAAAGAACAAATAAACCTTTTTTCATGGACGGCTACCTGATTGCCCTCATTTGCCTGATTGCCCTCTCCGCGATATTTTCCGGCGCCGAAATAGCCCTCACTTCGCTTTCGTCCGCCAAAATATATACGTTACGGAAAGACGGCAAATTCGCGAGCAGTGTCATTATCCGGCTCAAAAAAAAACCGGAAAACGCCCTGATAGCTATTCTCATCGGAAACAACCTGGCCAACATCCTGGCGACTGTTGTGGCTACTCTTTGGGGTATACGGTTTTTTGGAAATCATGCCATTGGGGTCGTAACGGGCGTTTTGACTTTTATCATCCTTATTTTTGGGGAAATCACCCCGAAAACGCTGGCGCAGAAATATGCCGAATCTTTTGCAAGGGCGGTAGCCTACCCTCTTTTGGGAATGGTTTATCTGTTCTTTCCCGTTGTTTGGATCCTGCACCGGTTTATCCGCGGGCTCATGCGCCTCTTTAAGGCAAAAAACCCTATCCTGACCACGAGCGAGGAAGAACTGCTGGCGATGGTGGATATAGGAAAACAGGAAGGCGTGATTGAGGAGCACGAACAGGAAATGATAGAAAATGTGCTGGAATTCACGGACACTTCCGCAGAAGAGATCATGACGACCGCCAAAAACATCAAGGCGCTGGAAATTCATACGACCATCACGGAAGCGGTCCGCTTTTTTATGAAGCACGGCCATTCCCGCATCCCTGTTTATGAGGATGGGCTTAATAATATCGCTGGAATTATTAACGTTCATAATATTCTGCGGCTCCTGAGCCGAAAAAAACGGCCGAAAACGCTTGCGGAAATCAAATACGAAAAACCCCTCATAACCCCCAAGACAAAGGCTATCAGCAAATTATTCCGCGATTTCCAGAGACGGCGCCAGCACATGGCCATTGTGGTGGATGAGCATGGGCAAACGATCGGGCTGGTCACCCTGGAAGATATACTGGAAGAAATCGTGGGGGACATCACCGATGAGCATGACAAAGATATCCGTACGATTCGTCTTCTCGGAAAAAACCGGTGGGAAGCGGATGGCGAAACGACCATTGAAGAAATCAATAAGACACTCGGCATTGAACTTAATTTCGCCCCCAACGCGACGATCAGCCTGCTTATTCTTAAAAAACTCAACCGATTCCCAAAAGAAAAGGAAAAAATCCTTTATGAGAACATGTTGATCAAAATCAGGGAAATGGGAAAGAAAAAAATAGAAAAAGTAGTGCTCTCTAAAAAAAGGCAGGCTAAAACCTCCCTCCAATCGCCATGATCCACGCGCTTGTCGAATTTACTAAAGGAATGATCGCCCATTACGGCTATCCGGGAATTTTTATGGCCGTTTCCGCGGAACAGGTTTTTCTCCCCGTCCCCGTGGCGGATATCGCGGTGGCCGCCACCCCTTTCCTTAAATTTTCTCTCGTTAAGGTTCTCCTGATTATCGCCGCCGCTGTTTTTGCAGGCGCCACCATAGGTTATGGCCTGGGAAGGTACCTGGGACATCCCGCCCTGATCTGGCTTTTCGGTGAAAAAAGCATCGCCAAAGGTGAAAAACTGATCGGAAAATGGGGGCTTTGGGGAATTGTCGTCCTTGGTTTCACGCCCGCTTTTCGCGTGGTCACCCTGGCCGCGGGGATGTTCCGCCTCTCGTTCCCCAGATATCTCCTGGCCGTGCTTTTCGGACGGATCCCCTACTTCATGATTTCCGCCCTGGTGATCACCGCTTTTTTTAAGACAAAATTCTACGCTTCTGTGGATATGAGTGCCGTCATCCTGGGAGCGCTCCAGGGGTTCACTGAATTCCTGCCCATCTCAAGTTCAGGCCATTTGGCGCTGGCGGAACAATTCGTAAAACTGCCTATCAAGCCTGAGGAAATGTTCACGTTCGACATCCTGCTCCATGGGGCGTCACTTATGGCAATCCTCGCGTACTTTTGGAAAGACTGGGTAAAAATTTTTAAAGATGGCATCAAACTTCTCAGGAAAAAAATATCCTTAAAGGAAACACTGGGGTTTAAACTTATCCTTGGCACGATTCCCGCCATCTTCGCAGCGCTCGCCTTTGAGGAAACCCTCAACACGGTTTTAAGGGGCCTGCCTGCCATCGGCATTTTTTTCATCCTCACTGCCCCTCTCTATTTTTACGCTTCCTGGAGAGGGAGGAAAAATGAAAACGAAGCCATCACGACATCGCGATCGGTCTGGATGGGGATCGCGCAGGCCGCGGCCCTCATTCCCAGCTTATCCCGCTCCGGCGCCACCATCGCCGCAGGCATGATCATGGGGGTCAAACGCGAAATAGCGGCAAAATTTTCCTTCATGCTTGGCGGCGTGGCCATCCTGGCGGCCAATGTGTACGCCCTTTTTTCACTTCGTGGCGGGGCGGTTATCCCCGATTCCAGGTTTCTGGCCATTGGATTTGTAACCGCCTTCCTCGCCAGCCTCCTTTCCATCGCCTTCCTCATCAAATATCTGCAAAAACACGGCCTGAACGCGTTCGGGTTTTACGTATTGCTGCTGGGGATCCTCATCCTCACTTTCATGTCCTAACGCTTGCTGCAGAATTTTAAGATAAACCGCTCAATGGCCAGCGCCAGTTCGTCCTGGTCGTCTGTTGTCGTGCGGATCTGGCTGTTTTTCAGGCCAATATCAATGGCAAGGAGTTGCCCATAAGCTTCGGCAAGCTCAGGCAACGAAAAATATTTCAGCTGCTGGAGGGTATTTTTGGCCACAAAAGGGTGAAGCTTCAGGGCGGAAGCCACGCGAAGCGAATCAGCGCCGGGGCTTTGGCGCAAAAAACCGCTTGCGGAAAGCAAAAGGCGGAACTGGCGCACGATCATGTAAAACACGGGCCTGAGGTTTTCGCCCGCAGCCAGAGTCATGTGCAGGTTATGGATGGCTTCGCGATGGTCCTTGGCGCCTAATGCATCGGTGAGGTGGAAAATATTGGCTTCCAGGGAAGGTGTGGTGAGCGCGTCAATCGTCTGCCGGGTAATAGCGACACCCGGAGCGAAACTCGTGTATTTTGAAATTTCCTGGGCCAATCGGAAAAGATTGGGGCCGACAAGGCCGATCAGGTATTCCGCGGTATCGTAATGGATAGTCGCCCCTTTTTTTTTCGCTTCCGCCATCACCCAGCCCATCAGTTCCTTGCCCTGGAGGACCCTGAATTCTTTCGTTTCCGCCGATTTAGCCAGTTTTTTATAGAAAGAACGGCGCTTGTCCGGCCGGGGCTGGACAAAAGCGACAACACTTGTTTTAGGTATTTCTTCAAGGTAGGTTTCAAATTTCTTTAATTCCTCATCCCGTTTCTTGTCTTTCTCCGTCGGCTCTTCAGATTCGCGCGCGGGGGGGGCGTCGGGAAGGCCGTAAACAAAAACCAGCCGCTTTTCACCTAAAAAAGGAAGGGTTTCAATGGCAGTCATGATCTCCCTGACGCCCGCTTCGCGGGCGTCAAGCGAAGTGAGGTTGAGGTCGCCGTGCTTTTCCTTAAAGGCGTCTTTCCAGGATTTCGCATATTCCTGGAGCAGGTACGTTTCTTCGCCGGTGAACAGGAACAGGTTTTTCATTTAAGCGCTTTGGCCAGGCTTGTAGTCCACACCTTCCGGAGGACGGAAAGCGGCTGGGAAACAAAAGGTTTGCCATTGTCTTCCGCGATGAATTCGGGGCTGGCGATAACTTCGCCCAAAGGGATGGCGGAAAGGCCATAATTTTTGCAGATTTCCTGAAATTTTTCAACATCGGCAGACGCCACTTCTACCGCGAACCCGCCGGTTTGCGAAAAAGCTTTTTGGTAAGCTTTAAGGCCGGCGCCAGCCGGCGCCAGATCAACCTTAATCCCTAAATTGCCTCCGCCTTTCCGGCAATGGGGCATGGTCATTTCCGCCAAAGTGACAAGAAGGCCGCCTTCGGAAATGTCGTGGCAAGATTGGAGGAGCCCCTGGTCAACAGCATCGGCCACTGCATAAATTTGTTTTTCCGCTTGCAAAAAATCTTCTTTCGGCACGTTAGCGCCAAGATGGCCAAGCAGGCGGTAAAACTCACCGGCTCCCAGCTCATCCCTCCTTTCGCCAAGCAAAAAAAGCTTATTGCCGGCCTTTTTCAGCTGAAACGTGATGGCTTTGCTGAAATCTTTGATAGTTCCCGCGCAACAGATGACAGCGGTAGCGTCCACAGCGTTATAAAGGCTCACGTTGCCGGAAACAATAGGCGTGGGAAAATCAGGGTATTCTTTCAGACGGATGCCGCGGCAGGCATCAGCAACGCCCTGCACGCCCTGCTGGAATTCCCACATCAGTTCCGGGTCTTCGGGGCTATTGTAATTAAGGCAATCGGTAAGCGCCTGAGGTATGGCTCCGACTGCCGCCACGTTGCGCATGGCTTCCGCCACCGCGTTGGCCGCCTGCCAATAAGGGGAAATCCTGGAATAACGGGAAATGCCGTCGGAAGAAACGGCAACGCCGAGCTTTTGCAAACCGGGGCCCGCCTCGGGATGATCCAAAAGCGGCGCCATAAGCCCCGCATCCGCTTCGCCCGCTTCAAAAACAGAATTACCCTGCACGTCCTTGTCGTATTTGTTATAAACGGAATGGCGGCAGCAAATATTAAAAGAACCTAAAAGTTGAACAAATAATTTATTCATATCAAGCGCTTTCTCGTCTATAACAGGTTCTTTTAAGTCGTATTTTTTCGGTTTTACCGGCCTGTCGTAACGCAGGCCTTCGGTAATGTCGGAACCCTGCGCGTCGCATTCCTTCCCGCCTTTATACCAAAGAACGTACTGCCCGCCGGGCTTCACTTTCCCAACCAGCGACGCTTTAGCGTTGGACGCGGCTTTTCCAAGTTCCCATTTCACGTTGTAATGGTCCAAAATCATTGGGGTAAGGTTGGGATGGCACGTCCACGCGAATCGCTCCTGCGTTTCGCTGCAGGCGATCACGCTGGGAGGAAGATCGGGCATGGCCACATGGATTTTTTCCAGATCCATTTCAGCGCCGAACCCCCTTTTGGTAACCTGTTCCACCGTGGAACACACATTGCCGCCCGCGCCCATATCCTTAAAGCTCACCTGGTGCAATTTGCCCATTTCCTTGAGCCGTTTGAACAAATCGTACGTGCTGGCCAAAAGATGGCGCTTTAAAAAAGGGTTTGGCTCCTGCACGGCACCCTTATTGGATTCTTTGTCTTTCTCATCCAATTCCAAACTGGCAAACGCCGCGCCGCCCATGCCGCTCATATCAGTAGGTTTGCCCACAATAATAATGTCGTATCCCACTTCCGCAGCCTCATCCGGACAATAAGAATGGATGATTTCATCTTCTTTTACCAAGCCGAAAGCGACCACATTCACCAGGCAGTTGTCGTTAAAAGAATCGCTGAAGTTAATGTCTCCCCCCATATTGGGGACACCGATGGGGTTGCCGTAACCGGCAATGCCACGGACGACTTCATTGGCAATCACGCGGCACTCGTTGTTGGCGGGATTCCCCAAACGGAGCGGATCCATCACACCGATGACCTTGGCGCCCATGCAGCAAACATCGCGCACGTCGCCCCCGATGCCTGTCGCCGCGCCTTCAAAAGGAACAATCTGGCTGGGATGGTTATGGCTTTCATGGCTCATCACCAGCCCCCAGCGCACATTCCCCTCTCTGGCAATTTCAACAATTCCCGAATCCTCGCTGGGCCCCAGAATGACATTCGGTGCCTCGGTGGGCAAAAGTTTCAGGAACTTTTTGGAGCTTTTATAGGAACTGTGCTCGGAACCCTGTATTCCCCAAATGACCGCTTCGGTAAGCGTGGGCGCACGTCCCAGGATCTGTTCGATCTTGCGGGCTTCTTCGACCTTGAGGCCGATCTTGTTTTTTTTGAGGGTGTTGGCGACCTCCTCATCGGACATTTTTGAAAATTCCAAAAATTCGGGCATGCTTTTTTAAAAACTGAAAATTATAAATTAAAAAAACATGCCCATTATAAAGGAATGGGGCTATCAGTTGAAGGGAAAAATACTGACCCCTTCTTCATGATGTTCACGATGATTGCTTTGCTTATCAGGCCGGTTCATGGGCTAATTTTAACCTAAATGTTCAAATTCGTTTCTGAATTCCTAATAATAAAAATTTACAAAAAAACGGGAGCTTTTAACCCCCGTTTTTTGCTTATAAAGCTATTTTCTATTATTCCTCGGCACCTTCCTGCGCTTCCATCAAAGCGTCCAAAGTGGCTTGATCCAGGCCCTCCATGCCTTCCAGCCCTTCCAAGGCGGCCGCTTCATCTCCTGTCAAAGCGGGAAAACTCTCACCGGTGGGGAGAGCGGTGGTACCCATCAGAAGTTCCAGCGGATTGAATTCCTGGGCGTCCTGTGGCGCTTCGACTTTCACATCCTTGTTATAAGCGTTACCGCTAAAAACGATATCAAATTTAACTTCGGACGAACCGCTGGCGGGACCACTGGTTAGCGTGGCAAGCCCCTTGTACAGATGGTAATCCTTCATACCAATCCAAAGTTCCGCATTGGTGAGGTAAGAGGCGATTTTGGCGGCGTCTTCCACTTCGGCGTCCGTAAGCTCACGGCCGTCAATCACGGCGGCCTTACGGAAATACTCTTTAACGCCTTCCGGATTGAAAACGACACCGTAATGATAACAGCTGGTGCCGCTTATTTTTTCAACGCCGAACTCCTTGGCGACAGAGAAAAGGTTTGTTTCCAGGAAAAGTTTTTTAAGTTGTTCTTCCATGGCTTTAGCCGCTTCATCTTTAGACTGCAGGTTGCGGATGTTTTCCGGAATAAAATCGTTGGAAACATGGAGCCATTGGCCCATGTATTTTTGAATAAAAGGCTGGACGCTGGTCAGGCTTTCGTCGCTCGTTTCCAGCTTGGAAAGGTTGGCATAAAAATCTTCACCGACAGAAATGAGATTCAAAACAATACTGCCGGAAAAAGATTGGTCCGCCGCGACCATATTGCCGGCCAAATCGATTTTAACGTCAGCGGTACGGGCTTCATCATCCCTTCGGTCAAATTTGGCCGCTAATTTTCCGATAAGGTCCATCGTTTCATGGGTTGGTGCCGTCTCTTCTTCCAAAGAACCGGCCCCGATGCCTTTAACCGTGATATTAGCCGCAATATCGCCTGATTTGATTTCCGTGGCCGCCTGTTTGAACTTCTGGATGACGGCAGCAGGAGCTTCATTACCACCGCCGCAGGCGGTAAGGACAAAAAGGGGCACGGCAAAAAGGATGAATAATTTAAACGGTAAAAAACGTTTCATGTTCATTGTCTTGGGCTTAAAAATTATTGCTTAAAAAAGCCTATCACTTTGCTCCTGCCAAAACAATTGACCGCTTAATGTAAATAGTGCGGAGTACAGAGTGTGCCCTAGACCTCGGTTAGCAGATACCGCCCTGATATCTTGCCTTATCGCCTAACGCTTCTTCTATTTGAAGCAGGCGATTGTATTTGGCGATGCGCTCGCTGCGGCAAAGGGAACCGGTTTTGATTTGCCCCGCGGCCATACCGACGACAAGATCGGAAATGGTGGTGTCTTCCGTTTCCCCGCTCCTGTGGGAAACAACGGCGGTAAAGCCCGCGTCATGCGCCATGTTAATGGCATCAATTGTTTCCGTCAGCGTGCCGATCTGGTTCAATTTAATGAGAATGGAATTGCAGTTTTTTTCCCTGATCGCCCTTTTCAGCCGTTCCATATTCGTGACCAAAAGGTCATCTCCTACGATCTGCAATTCTTTGCCCAGCTTATCGGTCATCAGCTTAAACCCGTCCCAATCGTCTTCCGCGTGGCCGTCTTCGATGGAAACGATGGGATATTTCTTTATCAGGTCTTCATAATAGCCAACCATTTCCTCGGAATTGAGATAATGGCTTTCGGTGGACAAGTGATATTTTCCATCCTCATAAAAAGAGGAGGCGGCCGGATCAAGGGCGATTGAAATATCCTTCCCTGGCTTGTAACCGGCTTTTTCAATGGCTTCGACAATCAGTTTTAGGGCATCCTCGTTCTTACTGAGGCTCGGCGTAAACCCACCCTCATCGCCCACGGACGTGGAAAAACCTTTTAAATCGATGATTTTCCTGAGCGCGTGGAAAGTTTCAGCGCCGTATCTCAAAGCCTCTTTAAAGCTCGGAGCGCCAATCGGCATGATCATGAATTCCTGCAGGTCGGTGGAACGGAGCGCGTGCTTCCCTCCGTTCAAAACGTTCATCATGGGTGTGGGCAGCAAATAAGACGGACCTTTGTTGCCAAGGTTCCCAAGATACTGGTAATAAGGGATACCTTCGACCTTGGCCGCCACTTTGGAAACCGCAAGCGAAAACCCGAGGATGGCATTTGCCCCGAGTTTGCTCTTATTGGGCGTGCCATCCATCTGGATCATTTGCCCGTCGATGCCGCGCTGGTTGCGGACTTCCGCGCCCCTGAACTCATCGGCGATCACCGTGTTCACGTTTTCAACGGCCTTTAAAACGCCTTTCCCGCCATATCTTTTCTTGTCGCCGTCCCTAAGCTCCACGGCCTCATGGACGCCGGTGCTGGCGCCGCTTGGCACTATGGCCGAGGCGCTATGCGTTTCAGTTGCGACTTCAACTTCGACGGTCGGATTCCCGCGTGAATCCAAAACTTCGCGGGCGTGGATATTGGTGAGGGTTGAGGACATTTTTAAAGTTTAATATTTACTTTTGTCATTTTACATTTATTTTGGAATTCCACATACAAATTCTTTCTACTTGACAAATTTAAAATAATTGTTAAAATAATAATCCTTCTCTTAAAAACTGTCAAAATATACTGAATTAATATGGAAAAACCTCAACCCGCTGAACAGCCCCCTGCCTCTCAGGAAAACGGCGACAAGCTCGCCAATGTGATCCGCCTGGACGCGGCCCTCATTCCGACAGGAAATCCCTCCGTGGAAACAACGGAAACGGAACAATTTGAAATTGAACTCACGACGGAAGAGCCGGCGAAATTTCAGCAAATCACGGACAGGCAAATAATACGCATAGAGGCGCACGGCCCTTTTGTCCTTGTCTTCCGCAAAGACGAGCAAATGCCGATGGCCTACCAGCCAAGCCTGAAAGAAAAACCCATTGATTGCCATTACCAGACGCAAGCGAATAAGAATGACAGAAACAGTTAAGACATCCTATGGGAACTTCGTACTGAGTGTTGGGATGATAGCAGTGTGCGTCACGAAGGCTTCACTTTGCGTCGTACCCTGAAAAATGAACAAATTGAAGAAAGAAAATACTGGCTTCCTCTCATTTCCCCAAAACATGAACTCTCGACTGATACCCTTGAAACCCACTCTGACGGATCAATCACTTATCGTCTCGCGATTAATAATTCAAATTTTATCCCTTTGGTTACACAGGGGTATAGAATTTCGGATAGTAAAGCAACGGAAATTCTAATAAATGGATATATCAGATATTGCCTAAATCCAGGCGCCCAATTTGAGACCAGTGTCGTGCTAGACAATCGTACCGTCCGGGACGACTATTTCGGGAATCCGGGCAGCGATAAGAAGCGGGAACTTGCAATTGAATTAGACAAAGACAGGCGATTCCGCCTTGTGCTGGAGATGAATAAATCACCCGCGCATAACAAAGTGGGGACTCTCTTTATCTTCAAAGAAAACGATAAAGCGCAAGTGGATTCAATTGCCTGTTCGGACATCTGCCTCAATCCCCAGCAAAATGGTGAGTTCTTTGCGGTTGCCGCGGGCAAAATCCACCAATACAGGATTGGGGAACAGGGCGTGGAAAGGAAAGGTCTCCTGGTGTTGCCGGATTCAATCGGATACGTCCGTGAAATGCAATTTGACCCGAGGGCGAACGTGATGGTGATCCTGCATTCAAATGAACCCTCTGAAGACGTGAACACCTTGTCGTTTCTTAACGTGGCCAACGGGAAAGTCCTGAAAGAAATGAGCGATACGGATTTCACAGGCCCGATGGCTTTCACGCCCGAAGGCCATCTGCTCATCCAGGAAATCATCCAGGATGGCAAGTCCTGCAGATTGCGTTCCATAAAGACAAACCTGTCCACTTACCGAAGGGGGGAGGCGGAAGCATTGAATAGGAAAGAGATCGAAATCGCCGAGCGCGTGCGCCAGGGGCTTGCCGGCATCCGCGACGAACTGGCGGGGTTCACGGAAGCCGAAAAATCCGAAGTGAAACAAGGCGAAGCTCCCCAGATGGTCGCCGCCCGCAAGGAACTGGGCAACACGCTGGACGGTATCATCACCGAAACCACCGATAAGGAAGGCATTCAGGCAAAGGACATCGAACAATTGCTCGGCCAGATCCTCGCGCTTTCAAGGAAGCCCGATTACGCCATATTCCTGGGAACTGTTTTTGAGCCGCGCGTCAGGATGCTTCGCGAACTGCACGATGGACTCCGGAGCCGGGAGATCAACGATGAACTGGCGCGCCTTTCGGAAGCGCCGGCGGTGGATGCCGAAAAGCTCAACGGCAATGCCGCCCGTGTTTTACAAAAGCTTTCGGGCCAACTGGAGGCCATCGACAGGCTTATCCGGGAAAACAGCCGCCTGCAGGGCGCGCAAAAAATCGAGATTGGCAACGAAATCGTCGCCCAGCGCGGAGCGATGCGTGAAGCCATGCAGCGCTTGAGGGAAAAAAGCATCGAATCCGTAAGCCGGACCATAGAAGAAGGCCTTGCGGAGCTTGCCCGCCTGCTGGCGGTCATCGACGATGCCTTCATCCTCGAATCGATGTCGAAAAACGACGTGGTCACCCAAATACAGGAAAACATCCACCTTTTGCCGGACGTCAGCCTTGAGCTTGATTACACGGAAAAACTGAAAGCGGTTTTCGACGGCCGCCGCGAGGAAATCAGGAAAATCGAAGCGAAAAAGAAAAGGCAGCAGGAAGCGGAATACAAACAGCTGGAGGGGATGGTGGCCGTTCAGCTCGCGCAGATCCGCGAGGAACTGGCCCAGCTTAAAAATGAGAATGAGATCCAGGAATTCCGCCTGGGCAGCCCTTCGATCACCAACCTGAACAAAACGCTGGATAGGCTGCCGCCTGAACGCGCCAATCTTATCCGCACACAGCTTGAGGATGAAATCGCTTCGGCGATCAATCGTCTGGAAGCCAAACAGCACGTGTTGGAATTCGAAGGTGATGTGGTGAGCTTCGGGAAAGTCCGGAAAGTCCGCTTTCCCATATTCCACCCCAAGGAAGCGGAAAAGGAAACCTGGAAACTAAGCCCTGTCCTCACGCCGAAAGGCGATGTGATGATGCAGCTTAAAAGCAATCTAGGGCGCCTGGTTCGCCTTCCCGACGAGATATCCCTCGATCCCGACGAGCCTCTCGTCATCGACCGGCTGAAATACCGGGTGGAAGCCAAAAAACCCGATTCCTACCTCAATACTTTTGTTGAAAGGCATCCGGAACTCATTCCAGAATCCAAAAGGAACGTTCCGGAAAAAAGCGGCAAATGGGAACATTCAGAAGCGGTGGATACCGGCCTTGAAAAGACGGCCCGCGCCCTAAGCGTCCAGCGGCGCAACCAGGAAGGCATGGTCATCCTCGAGGGGGAGGCGGGAACGGGCAAGAACGTGCTCATCGACATGTTCGCCCATTACACGAACCGCGAGGTTTACATGTTCAACTGCAACGCGAAAAACGACAAGGAAGACCTGACGCGCTTCTATGAATTCGACCCGAACCGCGGCACATACCGCCTCAATTCCATCGTGGTCGAGGCCATCCAGACGCCCGGAGCCATCCTGATACTGGATGAGGTGAACACCCTGCCGCCTGAAGTCGCCAAAATGCTCAATTCCCTGCTCGATTACAGGCGCACGCTCAATTTCACCGAAGGCGGCCAGCACGGCAAAAAGGGCGGGGTCAAAGCCGACCCGGAAGTGCTCATCATGGGCACCATGAACCCCCAGAACTACGCGGGCGTCCAGAAGCTTTCGCCGGAACTCATTTCCCGCAGCCGTATAGTGAGAATTGATTATCCGCCTGAAAAACGGAAAGAAAGGTACGCCGTGGATGAAGCCCTGATCTACCGGAAATACCTGCCCGACCTGCAACACTATACCCGCCAGCAATTCATCGAGATGTGGAACGCCGTCATCAACGGGGACGACCGTAAGAACGTGGAAAGCCTGCTCATCCCTGAAACGGAAGCCATATTGCGTGATATCAAGATCCTCGTTGTCACCGCCAACAAGTTCCGCAAGGCTTACATGGATTACAAACTCGGGCAATCGATGGAAGAGCTTGAATTCGTCTTCTCAATCCGCGAGGGCGTGAACAT
Organism: Candidatus Peregrinibacteria bacterium; assembly: GCA_016927155.1. Lineage (GTDB taxonomy): Bacteria > Patescibacteriota > Gracilibacteria > UM-FILTER-43-11 > UM-FILTER-43-11 > JAFGNE01. The sequence continues at coordinate 3,518 of JAFGNE010000020.1, read as the reverse complement.
CGTCCAGGAATACGCGATGACCGGCGGGGACATCAAGCAGGCGATCCGCGAAGTAGTTCTGCCGAAAATCGCGGATGAAAAAATGCGCGGTCATGTTGACCAGGCCATTATAGCCCAGGTTTAACTCCTTTAACCCATGGCCGAAGCCGCATTGGAATATCGGGAAAAAGGCGACGAGACGCCGAAGAAAACCGTTTCGGAAACGCCCGAACGCACCGAAAAGGAGCGCAAAGAACTTTTAAGGCAGGCCTCTTTCATCGTCCGCCTTTTTGCGCCGCACCGCATGACGGTGGTGCCAAGCGGCAACGGGGGGTGGGCCTGCGGTTTCAGCAACGACAATCCCGCGGCCAAAATTTTCAACGATTACGTTGAAGGGGAAGTAACGGATATCGACGCTTTCCCCGCCGAAACATTCCAGCCGGACCAGATCCTGTACGGCGAAGAGGGAATGAGGAAATACCCGCGTGAGGTGGTCTTTGGCGTTCTTCGCCATGAAGTGGGACATGCCAAACGCAGTTCCTTCAAAAACATTGCCAAAGGAGCCCGTCTCGCCAAGGAGCAGGGCAATTTGCCGAGCACACTAACCATGGGCATGAACTATGTGGAGGACTGCTGGATGGAAAATGCCGAACGGCTTGAATCCCTGACCGCCCAAAAACAGCTGGATTCAAACGTCGCCCACCACCTTCCGCCCAACATCAAGGCCCTGAAAGAAGGCGGGGTGGACCGCCATCGGCAACTCGGCGTCCGGATCCTCATGCAAAACGCCCTGCGCCGGGGGCTTATCACGAAGTCCCAAATCGACGAACTGGAGGCGGGAAATTTCAGCAAGGAAGTCACTGAAGCTTTCGCGAGAATAAAGGAATCGGTGGAAATGTATTTTGACCCTCGGCAGACAGCCGATGACAATTACCGCCTTTTTGCCGAAAAGATCTGGCCTGAATTCCAAAAGTTCGAGGAGAAAAACATCATGGACGAACTGTTAAAGAAACTCCTGAATCCCCAAACAAAGGAGGATAAGGATTTGGCCAAAAAGATGAAACGGGCGATACGGAAGCTTTTGGAGGAGGAAGGAAAACGCCAAAAAAAGAAGAGGGAATGCAAAGGGGAATGCGGAATGCCCCAACCGGGCGATGGTAAAGGCAAAGAAGGCGGTAAAGAGGGTGAAGGCGGAGAAAGCGCGGGTGGAGAAAGTAATGGCGAAGGGGGAAAAGAACAAGGCAAAGGCAGTGGAAAAGGAGGCCTGATCCAAAAAATCCGCGAAAAACTGTTCGGAAAAGGAGGCGGCAATGGAGAAGGGCAGGAATTCAATCCCGAAGACATGCCGGAAGACCTGCAAAAAGCGGCTAAAAAAGAAATAGACCGCCTGCAAAAGAAAAATACGGAACCCTTTGAAAAGGCCAAAGGGCAGGCGCGCAAAGAACTGGATAAGAAACAGGCCAGGGAGCTTAACAAGAAAATGCCCGCCGGCATGCAAATGGAAGAGGGCAAAGACGGCGAGATGAAACCCAAAATGAAACCGGCCGACTCCAAGGAAGCGAAAAAGAAGGCGGAAGACCTTAAAAAGTTCAAGCAGAAAGACGACCAGGACCAGTTCACCGAACGCGAAGAGGCGATGAAAAAAATCGAGGAAGCCAAAGACGAAAAGGCATTGGATGAGCTTGAAAAAAACCGTGACGCCCTGCCGAACCACGAAGATGAGATCAAGGAAGCCATCGCCCAAAAAAAGGAAGCTCTGGAAAAAGAGCGCCGCCAGAAGGAAGTGGAGATGAAAAAATTGGGATTCGATCCGGAAGAAGCCAGCCTGTACGAGGAGTACATGCAAATCGAACGGGAAGTCCATCAGGAGCTCAAATGGTTTACGGCAAAACTGGCGGAGATCCTGCCTAAAAAAACCGAGGTCACCTATGATGGCCAGTATTACAGCGGTCCGCGCATCAAAAACCACCGCGCCATGGTGCAGAAGATCGTCACGGGCCAGGGCGACGTTTACCAGCGAGCGGAAACCAAAGAGGTGCCAAAGCCCGATTTGTTCCTCGTTTTGCTTATAGACAGGAGCGGCAGTATGAGCGGACCAAAAATGCGGGAAACCCTGAAAACGGCTGTGCTTTTCAACCGCCTTTCCGAAGTTTTCAATGTCCCCGTCTCCATCATCTTTTTCGACGACGAGATTGATGAAGTCAAAACGCTTACGGAAGATTTCAACGCGCCCGGACGCAAAATCCGCGCCAAGCTCATGCGCGCCTCCAAAAAAAGCGGAGGGACGGACATCGGCCTGGCCGTCACCCATGCGGAAAAGGAATTGGACGGCTTAAGGAACCGCTACAAGGACATGGGCGGAATCCTTTTGACCTTCACGGACGGCCTGGATAAAGCGGAAAACGCAAAGGCGGTCATTGAAAACATCCAGAAGCGCTTCCCAACGATCGCCATGTATCTTGGCGGCCCGGACGCGGAATCGGAGGCGGAACTGCCCATTGAAAAGATATTCGGCCCCCGCTCAGAGGGAAAAACGGTAGCTGTGAGCGAGGGGAATATTACCGATTTACGCTTAAAAGCCTTTTTGGCCTTCAAACGCGCCGCCCAATTCCTGATGCGGCGCTACCAGTAAGGGAAAACGGTTAAATATCCAGTTCGTCCTCCAAATTGATCTCCTTCTTTTTCCTCGTTTTTTTGACAGGCTCTTTTTCATCGGCGGCGCCGGAATCTTCGAATTTAGGAAGAACAGCCTCGATGGCGGCCCATTCGGCTTTATCGTCGTGCAGCGGGATAATGAGCGTGACCTCGTCGCCCACGGCGGCGCGAAAGTAGGTAACGGAGGCGAGAAGCACCTTATACGCCTTGCCGTTGGCGAGCACCTGGTACTGGCCTTCGTTGTAAACCAGCGGGCCAATGACGGTTTTGCGTTCCACCGGGCCGATCTGCTTGTACAGGAATTTGCCTTCTTCGGTAACAGTCAGCTTCAGCACATCGCCGGGGATAAGCTTGGACTTACTGGCATAATTGGCGGGAACAGGATAGGTAGTGCCTTTTTTATCCACCATTCCCTGGCCGTCAAAAACACCTTCAATAACCCTTCCTCCTGTGGCGGCTTTGCCAACTATGGCAGCCTTTTCGGCATAATGTTCCGCGGTAACCTTCGGGGAAAACCCGCCCATTTCGCCCAAAAGCTGTTTAGCCAATTTTAAAGCGGCCTCCGCGGTTTCGAGGGCTTCATGAGCCTTGGCGATTTTATTGGAATCGGTCATTTTTGTTTTTATGTTAGGGATTACGGTTTTTTTATTTTTGTTTTTAACGCAGGAGTTCGGTGCTGGTGACCTGCAATTCGATGGTTTTTAGCCTCTTTTTCATCTCGGCGCGGGTAAGCAGGCCTTGTTGGGCGCCATAAAAATTCACCACGGAATTCGCGTTGAGCGTACCATAGGTCAAAGCTCTTTTCAAGCTTTCCCCTAAAATTATGGCGGAAGTGAATCCGCTGGCAAAAGCGTCCCCCGCCCCCAAGGTGTCCTTACGCACGG